>DNMQ01000022.1 GCA_003488145.1 Pseudomonas sp. | reverse complement strand
GCCACGCCGATCCTGACCAGCGTATTCGGCACCTCGCAGGTGGTCGCTCAGGGCCTGTCGCTGGCACTGGCCGCGCCGAGCACCGGCGTCACTCTGCTGACCTATGCGCTGCATCATCAGGTCAACTGGTCGCTGGGCCTGCCGCTGGCGGTAGGCGGATTGCTCAGCATCAGCTTGGGCGTGCGGTTGGCGCATGCCTTGCCGGAACGTCTGCTGCGACTGCTGTTCAGCGTTTTCCTGGTGGCAAGCGCCGTGTTGCTGGCGATGGAAAGCTGATCGGCGCGATTTCGCCAGTCGTTTAGCCGGTCAGGCCGATCAGGCCACCACCCACAGCGCCACTGATCACCACCAGCCAGGGCGGTAGTTTCCAGTACATCAGTGCGGCGAGGGCGAGCAGGGCAAGGACGAAATGCTCTGGCGCCTTGATGCCGCTGGTCCATACCGGATCGTACAGCGCAGCCAGCAGCAACCCGACCACTGCCGCGTTGACCGCAGCCAGGGCTGCCTGCGTGCGCCGGTTGCTGCGCAGGCGCTCCCAGAACGGCAGCACGCCGTTGACCAGCAGAAACGACGGCACGAATACCGCAACCAGGCACACCGCCGCTCCCAGCAAGCCGCTGGGCGACTCATTCATCGAGGCGCCGAGAAACGCGGCAAAGGTGAACAGTGGTCCGGGTACCGCCTGGGCCGCGCCGTAGCCAGCGAGGAACGTGTCGCGGTCTACCCAGCCTGGCTGCACCACTTCGGCCTGCAGCAGCGGCAGCACTACGTGGCCGCCACCGAACACCAGCGCGCCAGCGCGGTAGAACGCATCGAGCAACGCCAGCAACGGGTTGTCCGTGCCGCTGGCGAGTAGCGGCAACAGCATGAGCAGCGCAAAGAACAGCGCCAGTGCTGTGAGCGCGGCCCGACGCTTCACCGCAACGGGCAATGCGACATGTGCTTCTGTGGTGGCAGGGCGAAAGAAAACTACTCCGATCAGACCCGCCGTGGCGATGACCGCAACCTGACTCCAGATGAACGGGAGCAGCAGCACGGTGCTCGCCGCCGCCAGCGCAATGGCGATTCGCGGCGCGTCGGTGCACAGCGTTCGTGCCATGCCCCAGACGGCCTGGGCAACCACGGCCACGGCGACGATCTTCAGACCCTGAAGGACGCCAGCAGGCAGCGCGTCGCCCCATGTGGCGATTCCCAGCGCGAACAGCGTCAGCGCGATCGCCGATGGCAGGGTGAAGCCTGCCCAGGCCGCCAGCGAGCCACGGTAACCGCCGCGCAGCAAACCGATCGCCAGGCCTACCTGGCTGCTGGCCGGGCCTGGAAGAAACTGGCAGAGCGCGACCAGATCGGCATAGCTGCGCTCGTCCAGCCAGCGGCGACGCTGGACGAACTCCTCGCGGAAATAGCCGAGATGCGCGATGGGACCGCCAAAGGAGGTGAGGCCCAGGCGCAGGAACACCAGAAAAATGGTCCAGGCGTCAAGTCGGGAGGATGTCGAATGATGCTGCGAGTCGGTGGGCATGCGGGTTCGTCGGCTATCGATCTGTAGGGTCGAGTCGGGCAGGCAGTCTAGCTGTTCAAGGTGTCAGGTGGATGACAGCGGACGCGCTGCGGCGCCGTTGCAGGGCCAATCATCGGCAACCAGAAACAGCCGTTCCTGCTCCAGCCAGACGCCCGATGCATCCGGTTCGAGCCGCGCCAGCAGCTGCGCCCGCGCCTGTGCCGGATTGGCGGCTTGCCAGTCGGCGAACCGGTTTGCAGTCCACAGTTCGGCTGGCGTAACACGTGCTGGCGCGAGCCAGGCCGAGCGAGCGATGGGTTGCCAGACGGCGTCGGGATTCTCAGCCTGGAATCGCGGCCAGTCAGCCTGGCGCAGCCATTTGCCCTGCAGGTGGTGCGGGTTGGCGCCAAGTGGCGACGTGCAGCTCTGCGGCCAGGGGCGGAACAGGTACCCGCTGAGCCAGAAGCTGCTTTGCACCGGGCGGCCGGTAAGTTCGGCGAGCACCGCCAGCGTTGCTGGCTGGGTACACAGCGGCAGCTGGCGCTGGCACATATGGTCGAGTTTCAGATCGAGTCGATCGTGACTGCCGGGACCAAGCCAATGCGCGTGCCGGCTGCCATCGCCCTGCCCGAGCCCCAGGTAGAACTTCACGGCCAGCTCCATGTGGTGCACGCCCTGGTCATCGCAGAACAGCAGGTCCAGCTCGCCGAGGGTGCTGCCGTTCTGCCGGATCGGCAGATTGGCGGCGATCAGCTGGATATCGGGTGCGTGGGACAGCGCGTATTGCCACAGCCGCTCGTAGTACAGGCCCAGTCGTCGAATGCGGTGCAGCGACAGCCAGGCTTCGAGAATCGATGGCTCGGCATCCTGTTGCCGCAACCAGCTGGCCAGCCGCTCCGGCTCGCTGTTCCAGCAGCTCGCGGACAGCGGGTGACGCTGACACTGCGGTGCCTCGTTCAGCAGCGGCGGCGAGAGGATCGTCCAGGCGAGATCGCGCACCTGCGGATGCTGGAGGCGGTTGGGGAGGGCGGAAAGACTGCACAGGCTCATGAATGCAGCATAGCTGTCGGTTTGCTGATGGTCCGGCGTTTCGCTGATAATCCGCTGCCGCTGAACACCGCGGCGAGCAGGGGCTCTAACCCCTGTGCTGGATTTCAGGCGAATAGCCGATTCGTATCGGCGTCGTCGCCTGCGTGCTGCGTGTTATTTTCGAGCGCTGCGACTGCCCGTAACCATCCGCCCAGCCACACCAGGGAACGTCAATGGAGCAATTCCGCAATATCGGCATCATCGGCCGCCTGGGCAGCTCCCAGGTGCTGGATACCATCCGCCGGCTGAAGCGATTCCTCGTCGAACGCCATCTGCATGTGATTCTTGAAGAGAACATCGCCGAGGTGCTGCCGGGACACGGCATGCAGACCTCGTCGCGGCAGCGGCTGGGCGAATCCTGCGACCTGGTGATCGTGGTCGGCGGCGACGGCAGCCTGCTGGGCGCCGCCCGGGCGATGGCCAAGCACCGGGTGCCGGTACTCGGCATCAACCGTGGCAGCCTCGGTTTTCTCACCGACATCCGTCCGGATGAGCTGGAAGAGAAAGTCGCCGAAGTGCTCAACGGCCAGTACACCCTGGAAAATCGCTTTCTGCTGGAGGCCCAGGCGCGACGCTTCGATGAGCCGATCGGCGAGGGCGACGCGCTCAACGATGTGGTGCTGCATCCGGGCAAATCCACGCGCATGATTGAATTCGAGTTGTACATCGACGGCCAGTTCGTCTGCAGCCAGAAGGCCGACGGCCTGATCGTGGCGACCCCCACCGGCTCCACTGCCTATTCGCTGTCGGCGGGCGGGCCGATCATGCATCCGCGATTGGACGCCATCGTCGTCGTGCCCATGTACCCGCACACGCTGTCGAGCCGTCCGATCGTGGTCGATGGCAACAGCGAGCTGAAGATCGTGGTGTCGCCGAACATGCAGATATATCCGCAGGTGTCCTGCGACGGCCAGAACCACTTCACCTGTGCTCCGGGCGATACCGTGACGGTGCGCAAGAAGCCGCAGAAGCTGCACCTGATCCACCCGCTGGACCACAACTACTACGAAGTTTGCCGGACCAAGCTGGGCTGGGGCAGTCGCCTCGGCGGGGGCGATTGATGCAGCTTGATCCCGAACGCGGCTACGACCTTATCGGTGATGTGCATGGCTGCGGTCGTGCACTGGCGCGGCTGCTGGATCAGCTGGGCTACCGCTTGCAGGGCGGGGTCTGGCGCCATTCGCGGCGACAGGTGATCTTCCTCGGCGACATCATCGACCGCGGCCCGCATATCCGCGAGGCGCTGCATCTGGTCTACGACATGGTCGATCGTGGGCAAGCCTACTGCATCATGGGTAACCACGAGTTCAATGCGCTGGGCTGGTACATGCCGGCACCGCCGGGCAGCGGCCGGGAGTTCGTGCGTGACCGCACGCCGCGCTTCGCCCGCCTGCTGCACGAGACGTTCGAGCAGTTCGAACGGTATCCGGACGAGTGGCGAGCGTTCCGCGAATGGTTCTACGAGTTGCCACTGTTCTTGGAATCCGAGCGCTTCCGCGTGGTGCATGCCTGCTGGGACAGCTGGGTGATCGCACGCCTGCGTCCGTTTCTCAACGACGCCTGCCTCAATCCGGCAATCCTGCGCGAGGCCGGCCTGCCGGGCACCTTCATCTGCCAGGCGCTGGACCGGCTGCTGCGCGGCACCGANNTTCGTGCGTACCTTCTTCCGCACCAAGTTCTGGGAAGAGAACCCACAGACCTACGGTGACGTGGTCTTCCAGCCCGATGGCCTGCCGGATCATGCGGCGCGCATGCCACTGTCTGCGCAACAGAAGAATCGCCTCTTCCTCTACGGTCCGGACGAGCCGCTGCTGTTCGTCGGCCACTATTGGCGGCGTGGCCAGCCGGGGCCGCTGCGCGACAATCTGGCCTGCCTGGACTACAGCGCGGTGAAGAACGGCAAGCTGGTGGCCTATCGGCTGGATCAGGAAGTCTGTCTGGACCCGGCGAAGTTCGTCTGGGTCGATGTCTGCGCGGTGTTCCGAACATGAGTGTCGAGGTGAGTGAAGCGCTGCGCCTGCCTCTGTCGGAAGACCTCAGCGGCTTCATTGCTCTGCTGCGCCGTCTGCGGGTGCCGTGCCGGGTGTCGGAGGAGGGCGATCAACAGGTGCTGCGCGTGCCGGTTGAGGTCGTCGAGCAGGTTCGTGACCTGTACTCACGGCATCCCCATGGCGATGACAGCGTCGTCATCGAACAGCCGCGTCGCCGCGGCGGTTTCGTCGCCGCCCTGCGCGCCAGCCCGCTGACCGCGGCGGTATTGGTGATCACCCTGGTTGTCGCGGCTATCACCATGCTTGGTGAGAATTTCGCGACGATCCGCTGGCTGAACTTCGTCGACTTCCGGGTCGATGGTGAATACGCCTACTTCGCCTCGCTGGAGCAGACACTCGCCGCCGGGCAGTGGTGGCGACTGATCACGCCGATCTTCGTGCATTTCGGCATTCTGCATCTGGCGATGAACAGCATGTGGTTCTGGGAGCTGGGGCGGCGCATCGAAGCCCTTCAGCGCGCCTGGATGCTGCTGGCTCTGACGCTGCTGTTCGGTTTGGTGTCCAACTTCGCCCAGTACCTGTTCGGTGGCCCGGGTATTTTTGGTGGGCTTTCCGGCGTGCTGTACGGGCTGCTCGGGCACTGCTGGCTATATCAGAAGCTCGCGCCCAACGAGGCCTACCGACTGCCGCCCGGCGTGGTGGTGCTGATGCTGGTGTGGCTGGTGATCTGCCTCACCGGCGTCATTGAGGTGCTCAGTTTCGGCGCGTTGGCCATCGCCAATGCCGCTCATGTCGGCGGGTTGGTCGCCGGCTGCGTGACCGGCGTGATTGGCGGCACCCTGGCGCGCCGTCGGCGCCAGCTCTGAGGCTTTTCCCTAAAGCACGGCTGCCCGGTAGAATGGCCGCTCGTTTCCCTCGGAGCTGGCCATGTCGACCTTTATCCAAACCGCCGAAAACATCACCCCCGAAATCTACCTGAACCTCAAGCAGGCGCTTGAACTCGGCAAATGGGCTGACGGCCGCAAGCTGACCCCCGAGCAGAAGGAAACCTGTATGCAGGCGGTGATCGCCTGGGAGATGAAGAACCTCCCGGAAGAACAGCGCACCGGCTTCATGGGCGGTCAGGAATGTGCTTCCAAGAGCAAGAAGGCTGAGCCGGCCATCGATACCAGCCTGTTCGCTCCCGCTTCGGGAACCCGCCACTGATGCTCGAATTGGGACGCGGTGCGCTGAGCAAGATGTCGATCCAGCTCGGCGCACCGGCGCAGTATTCCTTCCGTCTGAACGACGAGCTGGTGCCGGTCAATCCGCTGATCGGCAAGACCCTGCGTCTGGAATACCTCGGCGCCATCAACTGCACCCATTGCGGTCGCAAGACCAACAAGAGCTTCAGCCAGGGTTATTGCTATCCCTGCTTCAAGAA
>DNMQ01000499.1 GCA_003488145.1 Pseudomonas sp. | reverse complement strand
GAGTTCGAAGCGTTGACTGATGCACAGCGACAGTTGCTCGCACGACATATCCTGCAGAAACAGGCGCTGGAGCGGCGCCTGGCCCTGGAAAGCCTGCAAGGAGATTGACCGATGCGCCGCCTGGCGACTCTGCTGCTCGTACTGACATTCAGTCCACCCCTGTTCGCCGAAGACATTCGGATACCTGTTGGTCAACAAGGCCTGCCGGAAATGACCATGCCTAGTCGTGGCGACTCGAAGAACCAGGTTCTGGACCGCTTCGGCCTGGCCGATGAAGAGCGACCCGCCGTCGGCCAGCCGCCGATCACCCGCTGGGATTACCGGGAGTTTTCCGTGTACTTCGAAGGCGACCGGGTGATCAACAGCGTGCGCCATCATCAACGCACCCCATCACCCGCTAAGGAAGACTTGCAACCGTGACACTCATCTACGGCCATCGCGGCGCCAAGGGCGAAGCGCCAGAAAACACCCTGGCAAGCTTCGAGCAATGCCTGCAGCATGGTGTGCGCCGCTGCGAGCTGGACCTGCATCTTTCCCGCGACGGCGAACTGATGGTCATCCACGACCCGACGCTCAAGCGCACCACCGGCCGCCGGGGAAAGGTCGTGCAACATGATGCCGACGAGCTGGTTAACTACGACGCCAGGGAAGGGGGGCCTGGCTGGAAGACGCCCTGCCCTATTCCCAGGCTGAGCGAGCTATTCGAAAAATGCGATTTCGAGCACTGGCAGCTCGAGGTCAAGAGTGCTTCGCGGGTGCGCGCCGCGCGTACGGTCATAGCGATCAAGGAGCTGGCCGAACGGTATCGATTGCTCGATCGCATCACCGTCACGTCGAGCTCTCGTGAAGTGCTGCGTGCGCTGAAGCGGCTTGCGCCGGAGATCTCACGCGGGCTGGTAGCCGAGTACAACTGGCTCGATCCACTGAAGGTCGCCCGTCAATATGGCTGCAACCTACTGGCGCTGAAGTGGACGCTGTGCACCCCGGAGCGTCTGGAAAAAGCCCGTAAACAGGGCCTGCATGTATCGGTTTGGACAGTCAATGAACCGGCCCTGATGCGCCGCCTGGCCGACTTCGGCGTCGACAGCCTGATCACCGACTACCCCGGCCTGGCGGTCAGTACCCTATCGCGATCCTGACAGCTAACACACCGCGGCACGATCCGGCAGCGCAGGCCGCTGCCGGATTCACCCTCACCTGATCAGAAGCTCTCCCGGTTCGGCCAATGCCAATCACGGGAGTCGCCGCCCTCTCCAGCCGCCTCAGGCCAGCGGCCGGAGCTTCTCAAAAAAGCCGGTTGAGCCCGTCGAACGCAGCGACGCGGTAGGCTTCGGCCATTGTCGGGTAGTTGAAGGTGGTGTTGACGAAGTACTTGATGCTGTTCGCCGGCCCCTTCTGGTTCATGATCGCCTGGCCAATGTGCACGATCTCCGAAGCCTGATAACCGAAGCAGTGCACACCGAGCACTTCCAGCGTTTCGCGATGGAAGAGAATCTTCAGCATGCCCACTGGCTCGAACGAAATCTGCGCCCGCGCCATGCTTTTGAAGAACGCCTTACCGACTTCATAGGGAATCTTCGCCTGGGTCAGTTCGCGCTCATTCTTGCCGATCGAGCTGATCTCGGGAATGGTGTAGATACCGGTCGGTACGTCATCGACGAAACGCCAGGAGTCATTCTCGACGATGCTGCCCGCTGCCGAGCGGCCTTGGTCATAAGCGGCACTGGCCAGCGACGGCCAACCGATCACATCGCCGGCAGCGTAGATATTGCCGATCTCGGTGCGGTAGTGCTCATCAACCTGGACCTGACCACGACTGTTGGCCTTGAGACCGATGTTCTCCAGACCGAGCTTGTCGGTATTGCCGGTACGTCCGTTGCTCCAGAGGAATGCGTCTGCCTTGATCTTCTTGCCCGACTTGAGATGCAGGATCACGCCGTTCTCCAGTCCCTCAACCCGCTCGTACTCTTCGTTGTGACGAATCAGCACGTTGTTGTTGCGCAGGTGATAGCTGAGCGCATCGGAAATCTCGTCATCGAGGAAGCTGAGCAGCTGCTCGCGGTTGTCGATCAGGTCAACCAGCACGCCCAGACCGCTGAAGATTGATGCATATTCGCAACCAATGACGCCGGCCCCGTAGATGATCATCCGGCGCGGCGTGTGACTGAGAGTAAGAATGGTGTCGCTGTCGTAGATACGCGGGTGATTGAAGTCGATATCAGCCGGTCGATACGGGCGCGAGCCGGTGGCGATGACGAACTGGCTGGCAACCAGCTTTTCCACCATGCCATTGAGGCAGACCACTTCGACGCTCTGCTCATCGGAGAAGCTGGCAGTCCCGAAGAAGGTATCGATGCGGTTACGCGCGTAGTAACTCGTGCGGGAAGTGACCTGCTTGCTGATGACCTTCTCGGCACTCTTCAGCACGTCCGGAAAGGAGAACCAGCGTGGTTCGCCGATCTGGCGGAACAGCGGGTTGGTGTTGTACTGCATGATCTGCCGTACCGAATGGCGCAAGGCCTTGGACGGGATGGTGCCCAGGTGTGTGCAGTTGCCCCCAACCAGCGGACGGTTATCTACCACGGCGACCTTGCGTCCCGCCTTGACGGCATTTATTGCCGCGCCCTCCCCGGCCGGACCGGAACCCAGTACCACCACATCGTAGTTATAGACAGCCATATACACTCCTGAAAACGCAGCGGGAGACGCCGCTGCTGTCAACGAATTCGCCGATGTCCAAAGACGCAAACCAGCCACTTCTTTCAAGCTCTGCGCGCGCCGTGCCCGTCAGCGAGCCCGGCCAGGCAAGTCCGCTCAGGGCTGCCTGGACGCGCAAAGGTTCACATCAACGCTTGGTGGCGTCGTAGGCGAGATCGGCGTTACCCGCGTTCTTCGCCTCGTTCACTTCTTCGCACTTCTCGCGGCTACCGCCACAGATGGAGCACTCCTTCTCGATGCCCAGATTGGCGATACC
>DNMQ01000497.1 GCA_003488145.1 Pseudomonas sp. | reverse complement strand
CATTCAGTAAAGTCCTCGGTGTCCAAATGAGTGACCCGGCGCATGCGTGCGCGGGCAAAAGCGGCAAGCATTGTGCCCGAAATGGGTCGATGAGCCAAGGACTTCAGCTGAGCGTCACCCAGCGCTGGTTGACCAGCAGTTCGATGGGGCGATATTCGGTCTTGTAATTCATCTTCCGGCAGTTCTTGATCCAGTACCCGAGGTACACGGCCTTCAGGCCGAGACGCGCTGCTTCGCCGATCTGCCAGAGAATCGCGTAGCGCCCCAGGCTGCGCCGTTCTTCTTCGGGATCGTAGAAGGTGTAAACGGCGGACAGTCCATTGGGCAGTACATCGGTGACGGCGACTGCGAGCAGTCGTCCATCCAGCCTGAATTCGTAGAATCGACAAAACGGTAGGTCGCGCACGAGGAAGGTATTGAACTGCTCGCGGCTGGGGGGGTACATGTCGCCGTCCGCATGGCGCTTTTCGATGTAGGTCGCGTAGAGCGCGTAGAACTCCTCGCTGAACGCCGGGCGAACACAACGTACCTGCAGGTCAGCGTTGCGTTTGAGGATTCGTTTCTGTTGCCGGCTGAGCTCTGGCGAGTTAGCCGGAATGCGAGCCGGAATGCAGGCCGAGCACCGCTGGCAGTGGGGGCGGTAGAGGTGATCGCCGCTACGCCGGAAGCCCATCTCGGAGAGTTCCGCGTACACCTGCGCGTCCATCGGCTGGCTAGGGTCGAGGAACAGCGTGGTGGCCTGTTCATCGGGCAGATAGCTGCACGCATGGGGCTGTGTGGCGTAGAACTTGAGGCGAGCCAGTGAAGTCATGGTCAACTCTCAGAAATCATGAGCTGAGTGTAGGTCAGCTTGCGGTAGCCGACTAGGCGCGCCAGTCGGCTGCGCTGGGCTGATCCAGATGCTCGGCAAGTGCGGCGGCGAATTGCTCACGCGCAATGCTGCGGGCGCCAAAGCTTTCCAGATGACGTGTCGGCATCTGGCAGTCAATAAGGACAAAACCCCAGTCACGCAGCTGTTCCACCAGTGTAACGAATCCAACCTTGGACGCATCGGTAGCGCGACTGAACATCGACTCGCCGAAAAATAGCTTACCGATTGCCAGTCCGTAGAGTCCGCCGACGAGATGCTGCTCCTGCCAGACTTCCACCGAATGCGCGACGCCCATTTCGTGCAACTGAACATAGGCTTGCTGCATCGGTGTGGTGATCCAGGTTCCGTCCGAATAGCTACGAGGCCCGGCACAGCCTTGGATCACGTCGGTAAACGCTTGATCGAAGGTCACCTGAAATTCGCCCTGACGGATGCGCTTGCGCAGGCTGCGCGACACATGCAGTTCGTTCGGGAACAGCACAGTTCGCGGATCGGGAGACCACCATAGCAACGGTTGCCCATCCTGGTACCAGGGAAAGCAGCCGTGGCGATAGGCGGCCAGCAGGCGTTCATGGCTAAGGTCACCCCCAGCAGCCAAAAGGCCGTTGGGTTCTCGCAAAGCCGCTTCGAGAGGGGGGAAGCAGAGATCGTCGCGCTTTAGCCAGGTCAGCATGTCGCCACGCAAATGCAGGTAGGGAGGGCGGGCCGAGGCCCGCCGCTAGATCAGTTGTCGAGGTACTTTTCTGCGTCCAGAGCGGCCATGCAGCCGGCACCGGCCGAGGTGATCGCCTGGCGATAGACGTGATCAGCCACATCACCAGCAGCGAAGACGCCAGGGATGCTGGTGCAGGTGGCATCACCCTCGCCGCCACCTCTAATCTTCAGGTAACCATCCTTCATTTCCAGCTGGCCCTGGAACAGGTCGGTGTTCGGCTTGTGGCCGATGGCGATGAATACGCCGGCGAGGTCCAGCTTGTTCTCTTCGCCGGTGAGAGTGCTCTTCAAGCGGACACCGGTCACGCCGCTGGCATCGCCGAGTACTTCCTCGAGGGTATGGTTCCAGTGCAGGCGAATGTTGCCGTTGGCCGCCTTGTCCATGATCTTGTCCTGCAGGATCTTCTCCGACCGCAGTTTGTCGCGGCGGTGGATCAGGTGGACTTCCTTGGCAATGTTGGACAGGTACAGCGCTTCCTCGACCGCAGTGTTGCCGCCGCCGATCACCGCGACGACTTGGTTGCGATAAAAGAAGCCGTCGCAGGTGGCGCAGGCCGATACACCACGGCCAGCGAACGCCTCTTCAGAGGGCAGGCCGAGGTATTGTGCCGAGGCACCGGTGGCGATGATCAATGCGTCGCAGGTATAGACGCCGCTGTCGCCGCGCAGGGTGAATGGGCGCTGCTGCAACTCTGCGGTATGGATGTGATCGAAGACGATCTCGGTGTCGAAGCGCTCGGCGTGCTTCTGCATGCGGACCATCAGGTCCGGGCCGGTCAGACCTTCGACATCGCCGGGCCAGTTGTCGACTTCGGTAGTGGTGGTCAACTGACCGCCGGGCTGGATGCCGGTGATCATCAGCGGCTTCAGATTGGCGCGGGCGGCGTATACCGCAGCGGTATATCCGGCTGGGCCGGAGCCGAGGATGATCAGACGTGAATGCTTGACTTCACTCATAAAAAGCCCTCATAAGCCTTTGTTGCAAATAGAGAAGCGTGCTCCAGTCGAGCCGCGTCGGGAAATCGGGCGTTTATGCTACACCGAAGCATCGGCAAAAGCCCAAGCCGCCGCGGAACCTGCATGCCATCGAATCGACAAACCCGTACAATGCCGGGGTTCTGGCTGACTACGGTTCATCGCGCCGCAGGCGCAGGAAAGAAAGCGTTTTGAAGAATTCCTCATCTACCGCGCCGGCAACCGTCTGGCGACAACAATTGCACTATCGCCTCAAGGAAGGCGCGTTGATAGCGCTCGGTGCGCTCTGCGTCTACCTGTGGATGGCGTTGCTTACCTACGACCCGGGCGATCCTGGCTGGACCCACACCAGCAATGTCGATCAGGTCCGCAACGCTGCCGGCCGTGCCGGCGCCTGGTTTGCCGATGTTCTGTTCATGGCGCTGGGCTATTTCGCCTATTTGTTTCCCCTGCTGCTTGGCGT
This sequence comes from Pseudomonas sp., assembly GCA_003488145.1. Classification (GTDB taxonomy): domain Bacteria; phylum Pseudomonadota; class Gammaproteobacteria; order Pseudomonadales; family Pseudomonadaceae; genus Stutzerimonas. The sequence continues at coordinate 874 of DNMQ01000497.1, read as the reverse complement.
CAAGGCCTGGCAAGTGTTCCGCGCGCGTCATCAGCCCTGGGTGTGGAACGGCTGGCTGTTCTCCTGGCGCCTGATCGGTCTGGTGTTCCTGGTCCTGTCCGGGTCCGCGCTGGCCTATATCCATTTCCAGGCCGCTCCTGGCTTGCCCGCGTCTGCCGGCGGTGCGCTGGGAGAGAGCCTCGGTCAGTTGGCCGTTCTGTCCCTTAACGTACAGGGCAGCACCCTTGCGCTGTTGGCGTTTTTCCTGTTCGGTCTAACGGTGTTCACCGATCTGTCCTGGTTCAAAGTGATGGACATCACCGGCAAGATCACTCTCGACCTCATCGAGCTGATCCAGAGCTTCTTCAGTCGCTGGTGGAGCGCCCGCGCCGAGCGCAAGCAGATGGTCGCCCAGTTGCGAGAAGTCGACGATGTCGTGAGCGAGGTGGCTGCGCCGATGGTGCGCGACCGTCGTGAGCAGGCCAAGGTCAAGGAGCGCATCATCGAACGTGACGAGTCCCTGGCCAAGCACATGAGCGAGCTGGAGAAGCGCCCGGCCCCGGTGATCACACCGCCCGCACCGCCCAAACCGGCCGAGCCGAGCAAGCGCGTACTCAAGGAGAAGCAGGCGCCGCTGTTCGTCGACACCGCGGTCGAAGGCACTCTGCCGCCGATTTCCATCCTCGATGTAGCCGAGAAGCAGCAGAAGCAGTATTCGCCGGAGTCTCTCGAGGCCATGTCGCGGCTGCTGGAGATCAAGCTCAAGGAATTCGGCGTCGAGGTGGTGGTCGAGTCGGTTCATCCAGGCCCGGTGATTACGCGTTTCGAGATCCAGCCTGCGGCCGGCGTCAAGGTCAGCCGCATCTCCAACCTGGCCAAGGACCTGGCGCGTTCG
>DNMQ01000498.1 GCA_003488145.1 Pseudomonas sp. | reverse complement strand
GTCGCCTACCTGCGCACCCATCAGTTCGCCGAGGACGCCGGCCCCATGGCCCATTCTGTGCGCCCGGAATCCTTTATCGAGATTTCCAACTTCTACACCCTGACCGTCTACGAGAAGGGCGCCGAAGTGGTGCGCATGATCCAGACGCTGCTGGGCGACGAGGGCTTCCGCAAGGGCAGCGACCTCTATTTCGAGCGCCATGACGGCCAGGCCGTGACGGTCGACGATTTCGTCAAGGCGATGGAAGACGCCAACGGTGCGGACCTGTCCCAGTTCAAACGCTGGTACAGCCAGTCCGGTACACCGCGCCTGGCCGTCAGCGAGCAATACGACGAGGCAGCGAAGACCTACCGCCTGACCTTCCGCCTGAGCTGTCCGCGGACACCGGGCCAGCCGACCAAGGAGCCGTTCGTGATTCCGGTGGCGCTGGGCCTGCTCGCCGCCGATGGTTCGGACATGCCGCTGCGTCTGGACGGTGAAGCCTCCGCCGTCGGAACCAGCCGCGTGCTGGCGGTGACTGAAGCCGAACAGAGCTTCACCTTCGTCGACGTCGCCGAGCGTCCGCAGCCATCGCTGCTGCGCGGCTTCTCCGCGCCGGTAAAGCTGGATTACCCGTACGACCGCGACCAGCTGATGTTTCTGATGCAGCACGATTCCGACGGCTTTAATCGCTGGGAAGCGGGTCAGCAGCTGTCGGTGCAGGTGCTGCAGGAGCTGATCGGTCAGCATCAGCGTGGGGAAGCGTTGGTGATGGATGAGCGCCTGGTCGAGGCGCTACGCAGCCTGTTGCAAAACGAGACGCTCGATGCAGCCATGGTTGCCGAAATGCTTTCGTTGCCGGGCGAGGCCTATCTGACCGAAATCAGCGAAGTGGCGGACGTGGATGCCATCCATACGGCACGCGAGTTCGCCCGCAAGCGCATCGCCGACGCGTTGTTCGAGCCGCTGTGGCAGCGCTACCAGGCCAATCGCCAAACCTCGCGCAGCACGCCCTATGTCGCCTCGGCCGAACATTTCGCCCGTCGCGCCCTGCAGAACATCGCATTGTCATATCTGATGCTGAGCGAAAAAGCCGAAGTCGTGGAAGCCTGCCTGGAACAGTTCGAGCAGGCCGACAACATGACCGAGCGCTTGACCGCACTGGCCGTGCTGGTCAACTCTCCGTTCGAGGCTGAGCGCGACAAGGCGCTGCAGGCCTTCGCCGAGCACTTCAAGGACAACCCGCTGGTCATGGATCAGTGGTTCAGCGTGCAGGCCGGCAACCCGTTGCCCGGCGGACTGGAACGGGTGCAGACACTGATGCAGCACCCGGCGTTCACCCTGAAGAACCCGAACAAGGTGCGTGCGCTGATCGGTGCCTTCGCCAACCAGAACCTGGTCAACTTCCATCGCGCCGATGGCGCCGGCTACCGCTTCCTCGCCGACCAGGTGATCACCCTCAACGCGCTGAACCCGCAGATCGCCTCGCGCCTGCTGGCACCGCTGACCCGCTGGCGCAAGTACGACAGCGCCCGGCAGGCGCTGATGAAGGGCGAGCTGGAGCGCATCCTTGCGTCCGGAGAGCTGTCCAGCGATGTCTACGAAGTGGTGAGCAAGAGCCTCGCCTGACTCGACAAGGCCGATCGTGCAATGCGATCGGCCTTTCTTTTACGAGAGCATGTTCCCAGGCACTATCCACGGCACACAACCTTCCTGCGTATCGTGACCATCCTCTGGCGCCTCGCGTCGGATCGTCACTGCGGGATCGAAAGAGGCGGTCGGCATATACTGGCCAGTGGCCCAATCAGCCTGAGTGATCACGCGTCAATCATTGCGTGAGAGTTAACAATTCATAACGTCCGGCCAATTGTGCCTGTCTGTGGAAGCTGGCTAGGATGGCCGAGCCTGCATTACAGGCCTTACCTAATAAGAATAAAGGGGGTATGTATGAGTGAGCCCGTTCAGCGGCGCACACTATCCGGCCGCGCCGTGGTTCCATGCCAGGCGAGGGCGTCGCGTCTTCACTCATCGGTTGCCGGCATGCTTTCGCTGTGCGGCGCCTTCTCACTCCTGCTGCTCGCAGCATCGGCACCCGCCCAGGCCGCTACCGATGGCCAGGCCCGCTACTCGATCGAGTCGGCCAAGGCGGTATCCAATCTTCTGCTCGATATCACCCAGGCCGGCGAACGCCTCGTTGCGGCGGGCGATCGAGGCCACATTCTCTATTCCGACGATGGTGGCGCCAGCTGGATGCAGGCCAAGGTGCCGACGCGTCAGCTGCTGACGGCCATCGACTTCGTCGACGACAAGCACGGCTGGGCGGTTGGCCATGACGCGTTGATCCTGGCTACAGCCGACGGCGGTGAGAGCTGGACGGCGCAGTACGAGGATCGCGAGCGTGAGGCACCCTTGCTGGACGTCTGGTTCGAAGACACCCAGCACGGCATCGCGGTGGGCGCCTACGGTGCGCTGCTCGAAACCATCGATGGCGGTCAGAGCTGGGAGGACATCAGTGAGCGCCTCGACAACGAGGACGGCTATCACCTGAACGCCATCGCCCATATCCAGGGCTCGGGACTTTTGGTCGTGGGCGAACTGGGAGGCATGTTCCGTTCTGTCGATCTGGGCGAAACCTGGGAGCGCGTCGAGTCGCCGTATCAGGGCTCGTTCTTCGGGGTAGTCGGCGGTTCGGAACCGGGGGTAGTGGTTGCCTTCGGGCTGCGCGGCCACCTGTTCCGCTCCATCGACTTCGGCGACAGCTGGGAAGGCATCGAGCTCGTCAACGGCAACGGCAATGTACTGGAGTCCGGGCTGGCCGACGGCAACCTGCTGCGCGATGGGCGCATCGTGGTGGTCGGTCACGGCGGCGCGGTACTCACCAGCGACGATCAGGGCCGTAGCTTCAAGCTGTTCAATCGCCCCGACCGCCGTTCGCTGTCGGGTGTCACCTCCGATTCCCAAGGCAACCTGATCCTGGTAGGGCAGGGTGGTGTTCGCATCGCCTCGCCATCGGGCGCGGATCTGGCCACACAACAATAAAGCCGGGAGAGTCTGCATGACCAAGCACCACCAGAAGCCGGCGTCGTTCCTCGAGCGCCTGATCTTCAACAACCGGCCGGCAGTCGTCGTACTCTGCCTGCTGATCAGCGCATTTCTCTTCTATCAGGCGGCCCAGGTTCGGCCGCAGACCAGCTTCGAGAAGATGATTCCGCTGGGGCATCCGTATATCCAGAAGATGCTCGAGCACCAGAATGATCTGGCCAACCTCGGCAACACGGTGCGGATCTCCGTGGCAGCAAAAGATGGTGACATCTTCGCCAAGGACTACATGGAAACGCTGCGGCAGATTCATGACGAAGTGTTCTATATCCAAGGTGTCGATCGCTCCAACATGAAGTCGCTTTGGAGTCCCAGCGTTCGCTGGACCGAGGTGACAGAGCAAGGCTTCGCCGGCGGTGAGGTCATTCCGCAGACCTATGACGGGTCGCCGGAAAGTCTCGATGACCTTCGCAGCAACATTCTCAAGTCCGGTCAGGTCGGGCGTCTGGTCGCCAATGACTTCAAGTCCAGCATCATCGACGTGCCGCTGATGGAGTCCTACTCGGATCCGGAAGATCGCAGCAAGCAGATCAAGCTGGACTACCAGCAGTTCTCCCACGAGCTGGAAGAGAAGATTCGCGACAAGTACGAGACGCAGAACCCGAATGTGGAGATTCACATCATCGGCTTCGCCAAGAAGGTCGGTGACCTGATCGACGGGCTGGTCGGTGTGGCGTTGTTCTTCATCGTCGCCATCGGCATCACCTTCGTCCTGCTCCTGTGGTTCACCCGTTGCCTGAAGAGCACCATCGCGGTGTTGATCACCACGCTGATCGCCGTGACCTGGCAGCTCGGCCTGTTGCACACCCTGGGCTTCGGGCTCGATCCGTACTCGATGCTGGTACCGTTCCTGGTCTTCGCCATCGGTATCTCTCACGGCGTACAGAAGATCAACGGCATTGCCATGGCCTCCGGCTATACCGAAGACCCGGTGACGGCGGCGCGCATGGCATTCCGTCAGCTGTTCATCCCCGGCATGGTGGCGTTGCTGTCGGATGCGGTGGGTTTCGTTACCCTGCTGCTGATCGATATCGGCGTGATCCGCGAGCTGGCCATCGGTGCTTCGCTGGGCGTGGCGGTTATCATCCTGACCAACCTGATCCTGCTGCCGGT
>DNMQ01000052.1 GCA_003488145.1 Pseudomonas sp. | reverse complement strand
GGGTGAAGGTCTCGGTGCGCCGGTCCATCCACTGCACCATGTAGTGGCAACCGATGCCGGCCGAGGCGCGGCTGCCCTCGGGCACCTTGGTGGAGGTGTTGTGCGGACAGCCGGAGCAGTAGTGCGGGGTGCGCACGGTGTCGTAGCTGCGCGCGGCCAGGGCCTTTTCCTTGGCATCGAGGAAGGCCAGGCGGGTCTGGATGCTGTCGCTGGTGTAGATCGGCGCGAGGCGCTTGGCGATCACCCGGGCGATCATCGCCGGGGTCAGTTCGGAGAGGTTCGGCAGCAATGAATTGCCCTGCTCGTCGAACTCGCCAACCACCCGCGGACGTTTGCTGACGGGCCAGTTGTAGAGCTGTCCGGTGAGCTGGTCCTCGATGATGCTGCGCTTTTCCTCGACTACCAGAATCTCGTCCAGCCCCTGGGCGAACTCGTGCACCGAGACCGGCTCCAGCGGCCAGCTCATGCCGACCTTGAGCACGCGCAGGCCGACCGAGGCGCACAGCGCTTCGTCCAGGCCCAGGTCATCCAGCGCCTGACGCACGTCGAGATAGGACTTGCCGGTGGTGATGATGCCAAGCCGCGGATTCGGCGAATCGAGCATCACCCGGTTCAGGTTGTTGGCCCGGGCGAAGGCGCGTGCGGCGTAGATCTTGTACAGGTTGAGGCGCTTTTCCTGAGCCAGCGGCGGGTCCGGCCAGCGGATATGCACGCCGTCCTCGGGCAGCTCGAAGTCTTCCGGGATACGTGTCTGGATGCGCAGCGGATCGACTTCCACCACGGCGGAAGAATCGACGTTCTCGGCGATGGTCTTGAGCACCACCCAGCAGCCGGAGTAGCGCGACAGCTCCCAGCCGATGATGCCGTAGTCGAGGATTTCCTGAACGTTCGCCGGATTCAGCACCGGAATCGAGGCGGCGATGAAGGCATGCTCGCTCTGGTGCGGCAGCGTCGAGGATTTGCAGCCGTGGTCGTCACCCGCCAGCAACAGCACGCCGCCGTTGGGCGACACACCCGCCGCATTCGCATGCTTGAACACGTCGCCGGCACGGTCGACGCCCGGCCCCTTGCCGTACCACAGGGCGAACACGCCGTCGTACTTGGCGCCGGGGAACAGGTTGGTTTGCTGGCTGCCCCACACCGCGGTGGCGGCCAACTCTTCGTTGACGCCGGGCTGAAAGTGGATGGCGTGTTGCTTGAGGTAGTCGCGGGCTTCCCAGAGGCTCTTGTCCAGCCCGCCCAGTGGCGAGCCGCGATAGCCGGAGATGAAGCCACCGGTATTCAAACCACGGGCCTGATCACGCTGATGCTGCAGCATCGGCAAGCGGGTCAGCGCTTGGGTGCCGGTGAGATAAAGATGACCGGTTGCAAGCCGGTACTTGTCGTCCAGACGGATCTCGGCCAGAGACATGGGGCGCTCCTAATTTGTTGTTATCGGAGTCAGGGTGGCGTTGTTCGCTACCCGCCTGACGCAGTCATGGAGAAACCGCACGGTTGTTTCTCCACGCCGGCAATCGACAGGGGATCACCCCACCGTCGCGTGTCGATTAACAGTCTGGCCGTGACGAAGAGAGATTTTCTTTCTACTTTTGCGGTAGAACAGCGCTTCTGTGCATGACCCATTCGCTAACAACAAGAAAACAGGCACGACCATGCAGACTTCGCCCCTAAGCAGCATCGATCGCAAGATCCTCCTGCTTCTGCAACACAACGCCGACCTCTCCGCAGCGGAAATCGCCGAGAAGGTCGAACTGTCGCAATCGCCCTGCTGGCGACGCATCCACCGCATGCAGGAGGAAGGGCTGATCGAGCGCAAGGTCGCCCTGCTCAATCCGAAGAAGCTCGGGCTGAACATGACGGTATTCGTCAACATCAAGCTCTCGGCCCACGGACGCAGCAACCTCGACGAGTTCGAGCGGGCGGTGGTGGGTTACCCCGAAGTGCTGGAGTGCCACACCATGGCTGGCGAGTCGGATTACCTGCTCAAGGTGGTGGCGCGCGACATCGACAGTTACGAACGCTTCCTGCGCGACCAGCTTTTGCAACGCCCCCACGTGCAGGAGGCGCACTCGCATATCGCCATGAGCGAGGTGAAGCGGACCACGGAGTTGCCGCTGGATTGAGCCTTCAGACCGGGTTCGCGGCGGGCGGTGGACAAGGCGAAGCCGTTATCCACCCTACGGGCGAAGCAGCCGCACGAGGGAATGAAAGCGTAGGGTGGATAACGGCTAGAGCCTTTTCCACGGGTCCACCAAGATCGCCTCCGACACCGCCCCAGGTATCCGCATGCGTCGGGCCTGGTTACGGTGGATAAGGCTTCGCCGTTATACCCTACGCACCGACGCACCGCTTGCACTCCTACTCCTCCGGTATCCCTTCCAGCCGCGTGCCCCGCCCAATTCCCCGCTCGGCGAACCAGCCCTGATCCATCTCCAGGGCAAAACGTGCCGGGCGCTGCGAACAACGAATCTGGGTATTGAACGGCTCCAGATCGATCACATCGACCAGAAGCCCGTCCTCATCGAAGAACGCCGCCGACAAGGGCAGCGGTGTGTCCTTCATCCACAGGCAGTGCCGGCGCACTTCGTCGAAACGAAACAGCATGCCGCTGTCGGCGGCGAGTTCACTGCGCCCCATCAGCCCGCGCTCGCGCTGGGCGACGGTTTGCGCGTATTCGGCGTGCAGTTCATGTCCATCCAGGCGCAGCCGCAGCGGCTCATCCGCCTGGACGGTGCCTGCAAGCACCAGCAGTGACAGCAAAAGCGCAACAGGCATCGACCAACCTCCTCTAGCGCAGCGGGAACAGCCGGCCGCCGCCGCACTCATAAGCGAAGCGCCGCACCTGCGCGGCGACATAACGACAACAAGGGAGAACCCCACCGTGCTCAACAGAATAACCGCCGCCAGCGTCTACCTGGTGCAACGCTTCCTCCCCTCGCCCTTCGTCTTCGCCATCCTGCTCACGCTGATCGTGCTGATCGCCGCCATGCTCAGCACCGGTCAGGGCCTGACGGCCATGGCCCAGCACTGGGGCAACGGCTTCTGGAACCTGCTGGCCTTCACCATGCAGATGTCGCTGATCCTGGTCACCGGCCATGCCCTGGCACGGGCGCCGGCGATCAACCGACTGCTCGACCGCATGGCCCGCATCCCGCAGTCGCCGGGGCAGGCGATCATTCTCGTGACGCTGGTGGCGTTGGCCGGTTCCTGGATCAACTGGGGTTTCGGTTTGGTCATTGGAGCAGTCTTCGCCCGCGCGCTGGCACGCCAGGTGCGCGGCGTCGACTATCCGCTGCTGGTGGCCTCGGCCTACTCCGGCTTCCTGATCTGGCACGGCGGCTTTTCCGGCTCGATTCCGCTGTCGCTGGCCAGCGGCGGGGCCGATCTGGAGAAGATGACCGGCGGTGCACTGACCGAGGCCATCGGCGTTGGCCAGACGCTGTTCGCTTCCTACAACCTGATCATCATAGCCGTGCTGGTGGTCGGCCTGCCGCTGCTGAACTGGGCCATGCAGCCGAAGACGCCGAAAGTGGTCGACCCGGCGCTGCTGGAGGAACCCCAGCCGAGCGACATCCCGAGGGAAACCGCTACCCAGCGCCTGGACGACAGCCGCATCCTCGGCCTGATCATGGTCGCGCTGGCGGTGCTGTTCTTCTACCGGCACTTCAGCGAGAACGGCCTGGCGTTGAGCCTGAACATCGTGATCTCGATCTTTCTCTTCGCCGGCCTGCTGATGCATGGCACGCCGGAGCGCTACATGCGCGCCATCGAGGAGAGCATTCGCGGCATCGCCGGCATCGTCGTGCAGTTCCCTTTCTACGCCGGGATCATGGGGATGATGGTCGGCGCCAATGCGACCGGCGTATCGCTCGGCCGGCAGGTCACCGACACCTTCGTAACCTGGTCGACTACCGAGAGCTTCCCGGTGCTGGCCTTTCTCAGTGCCGGGCTGGTCAACGTCTTCGTGCCCTCCGGTGGCGGCCAGTGGGCAGTGCAGGGGCCGATCATGCTGCCGGCCGGCGCCGCGCTCGGCGTGGCACCGGAAGTCACGGCCATGGCCATTGCCTGGGGCGATGCCTGGACCAACATGATCCAGCCGTTCTGGGCCCTGCCGCTGCTGGGCATCGCCGGGCTCGGTGCCCGCGACATCATGGGCTACTGCCTGCTCTGCCTGGTGTTCTCCGGCGTGGTGATCGCCGGCGGGCTCTATTTCCTGACCTGAGGCCTGAAGCATTCCGGACGGCGACGTTGTCCGGAATGCTGGACCGAACTGTCCAGAATGCAAGACACAATCGCCGTCCAACGATCTGGACACTCAAGATAAAGACCATGCAAATCAGCGAGTTGCGTATCTGGCACGGAACTCGCTAAATCACCGTGCGGCCTGTCCGCAGCCGAAACAAGAAAAACAATGCGCCTGCCGTGCAGCAGCGAGTCCCCGAATGCCCTCGGCAGCGTTCGGTCGTGCCGCACGGGGCCAGGAGAACGTCCCCGATGAGCGTCGTCATCGCCCTTGCTGCATTGGCCCTGCTGATGCTCGCCGCCTACCGCGGCTACAGTGTCATCCTCTTCGCCCCCATCGCCGCCATGGGCGCGGTGCTGCTCACTGACCCATCCGCCGTGGCACCGGCCTTCACCGGCATCTTCATGGAGAAGATGGTCGGCTTTATCAAGCTGTACTTCCCGGTGTTCCTGCTCGGTGCGGTGTTCGGCAAGCTGATCGAGATGTCCGGCTTCTCGCGCTCCATCGTCGCCGCAGCGATCCGCCTGCTCGGCACCAGCCAGGCGATGCTGGTGATCGTGCTGGTCTGCGCGCTGCTCACTTACGGCGGCGTGTCGTTGTTCGTCGTGGCGTTTGCCGTGTACCCGTTCGCCGCAGAGATGTTCCGCCAGAGCAACATGCCCAAGCGGCTGATCCCGGCGACCATCGCCCTCGGCGCATTCACCTTCACCATGACGGCCATTCCCGGCACGCCGCAGATCCAGAACATCATTCCCACCACCTTCTTCAACACCACCACCTGGGCCGCGCCCTGGCTAGGCCTGATCGGCACGATATTCGTGTTCGGCCTGGGCATGCTCTATCTCAAGTGGCAGCTCGGCAAGGCCATTGCCGCCGGCGAAGGCTACGGCACCAACCTGCGCAATGAGCCGGAAACGCCCGCCCACATCGCCCTGCCCAACCCCTGGCTGGCGCTGTCGCCGCTGATTCTGGTGCTGGTCGCCAACCTCCTGTTCACCCGCTGGATTCCCGATTTCTACGGCACCAGCCACAGCCTGCAGCTGCCGGGCATGAGCGCCCCGCTGGTCACCGAGGTCGGCAAGCTCACCGCGATCTGGGCGGTGGAAGCCGCGCTGCTGCTGGGCATCGCCCTGGTACTGGCGACCAGCTTCGGCACCCTGCGCGGCAAGCTCGCCGAGGGCAGCCGCACGGCGGTCGGCGGCTCGCTGCTGGCGGCGATGAACACCGCGTCGGAATTCGGCTTCGGCGCGGTGATCGCTTCGCTGCCAGGCTTCATCGTGGTCGCCGACGCGCTCTCGGCGATTCCCAATCCGCTTATCAACGAGGCCATCACCGTCAACCTGCTGGCCGGCATCACCGGCTCGGCCTCCGGCGGCATGAGCATTGCGCTGGCCGCGATGGCCGACAGCTTCGTCGCCGCCGCCAACGCCGCGCAGATTCCGCTGGAAGTGCTGCACCGGGTCGCCTCGATGGCCTCCGGCGGGCTCGACACCCTGCCGCACAACGGCGCGGTGATCACCCTGCTGGCGGTCACCGGGCTGACCCACCGCGAATCCTACAAGGACATCTTTGCCATCACCCTGATTGCCACGGCCGCGGCCTTCTTCGTGATCGGCGTGTACTACGCTACCGGCATCGTCTGATCGCGGCGCTTCGCCGATTTCGGCGAGCATCACGACATCTGCGATTGCCTTCCGACAACAAGAAAAACGAGGCGCCGCCCAGTGCGGTTGCCGCCAAGCGGGAGAAACCATGAACCTCACAGGCAAGACCGCACTGGTCACCGGCTCCACCAGCGGCATCGGCCTTGGCATCGCGCTGAAGCTGGCCGAAGCCGGCGCCGACCTGATTCTCAACGGCTTCGGTGATGCCTCGGCGGCGCTGGCTGAAGTCGGCCGCCATGGCCACAAGGTCGGTCACCACGGTGCGGACGTGGCTGATCCGGCACAGATCGCCGAGCTGTTCGCCTACGCCGAGCGCGACTTCGGCGGCGTCGACATCCTGGTCAACAATGCTGGCATCCAGCATGTGGCGCCGGTGGAGGAATTCCCGGTCGAACGCTGGGACGCCATCATCGCCATCAACCTGTCCTCGGCATTCCACACCACGCGCCTGGCGCTGCCCGGCATGCGCCAGCGCGGCTGGGGGCGGATCATCAATATCGCCTCGGTGCACGGGCTGGTGGGCTCGGAGCAGAAGGCCGCCTATGTCGCCGCCAAGCACGGGCTGGTCGGGCTGACCAAGGTCGTCGCGCTGGAAACCGCCACCACGCCGATCACCTGCAATGCCATCTGCCCCGGCTGGGTGCTGACGCCACTGGTACAGCAGCAGATCGACGAGCGCGCGCGGGAAAGTGGTGACGAGCAGAGCGCCCGCCACGATCTGCTCGCCGAAAAGCAGCCCTCGCTGGACTTCGTCACCCCCGCACAGCTGGGTGCAATGGCGCTGTTTCTCTGCAGCGAGGCCGGCGACCAGGTACGCGGCGCCGCCTGGAACATGGATGGCGGCTGGGCAGCGCGCTGACGATTGGCCACCCACGGCGAACGGCTGCGCATCGCAGGCTGTCTGTATCCCATTCAGGCGGACTGCCGCGCCGAGATCGCCGGAGGTTCAGGTCGGCAGCGCCGGACAGCCAAAAACCGTTTCGGGAGTGCCGATGCAAAGCCAGCTGCTGTATTTCGATGACGAGCGCGCCGCCGCCCTGCGACTGGCCGAAGCCTCTGGGCTGGCAGCCGCGGCAGTCGAGCACCACCGCTTTCCCGATGACGAACTGCGCCTGCGTCTGCCACTGGGCGAAGGCGAGGCCATCGCCGAGCAGCTGGTGATCTACCGCGGCCTCGACCATCCCAATGAGAAGCTGGTCGAGCTGCTCCTGATCGCCGGCGAGGCGCGCCGACTGGGCGCCAGGCGACTGATTCTAGTCACGCCTTATCTGGCCTACATGCGCCAGGACATCGCCTTCAATCCCGGTGAAGTAGTCAGCCAGCGGGTGCTTGGCCAGCTGCTGGCCAGCCAGTTCGACGGGCTGATCACCGTCGACCCGCACCTGCACCGCGTCGCCACCCTGCAGGAAGCCGTGCCGCTGGAAGATGCCGTCACGCTGTGCGCGGCATCGGCGCTGGCACGGCTGATCGCCGAGCGGCATCCCGATGCCCTGCTGATCGGCCCGGATGCCGAGGCGCTGCAGTGGATCGAAGCCGCCGCCGTCGAACATGGCTTCGAACACGGCGTGTGCAACAAGGTGCGCCACGGCGATCGCCAGGTCGACATCGCACTGCCGGCGCTGGAGTTTGCCGGGCGCCATGTAGTGCTGCTCGATGACGTCGCCAGTTCCGGCCGCACCCTTTCCAACGCCGCGGAGAAACTGCTGGCTGCTGGCGCCGCCTCGGTAGACGTCGCAGTGACCCACGCGCTGTTCGCCGATGATGCGCTGGCGGTGATCCGCGCCGCCGGGGTCGGTCAGGTCTGGAGTACCGACTGCATCGCCCATGAAAGCAATGCGGTGAGCATGGCCCCGCAACTGGCTGAGGCGCTCAGGCCGCTGCTGCGCTGAGGCGATAGGCAACGCGCAGCGGAGCCAACCGCCTCGTGGACAAGACGGTGCCGTTGTCCACCCTACGAGCATCCTGCACCGGTCGGCCATCTACGCACCAACACCACGGCCGCCGTAGGGTGGAAAACGCGCAGCTTTTCCACCGAAACCCGGCGAACCACCTCGGCGGCGGCAGATCAACCGCGTGGAGAAGGCTGCGCCGTTGTACACCCTACCCCTCATCCACCGCGCTCGGCTCGTCGGCCGCGATCTGCGCTGAGTCGCCATAACGCTTCTGGCAGCGCTCGCAGAAGAATGCCCGGCGCTGGCTGCGCCCCAGCTCTTTCACCCTGACCAGGGGAATCCGGCAGCGCACGCAGGTGGTCTTGCCGTGGGCCAGCCAGTGCGCCTTGAGCACACCGGCCCGCTTCCACTCGAGAAACTCGAAGCTGTAGGTACGCGCCTCACGCACCAGCTCGCGCAGCTTGGCCGCCGGCAGCTCGCCGATCAGCGACAGCGGGTGCACGCGGATGCGGTAGAGCACCTCGTTCTTGATGATGTTGCCGGAGCCGGCGAACAGCGTCTGGTCGAGCAGCGCATCGCAGGCCAATAGCCGCGGACGTTCGCGCAGCCGCTTGAGCGTGGCGCGCGGGCTCCAGGCGTCGCTCATCAGGTCCATGCTCCAGTCGTACGTCGCGTCCAGCGGCCCTTCGATCAACTGCACCGAGCAGGCGTAGAAGTTCAGCTCGCCGTTGGCAAAGCCCAGGCTCAGCCGCGCTACGGCGTCCTTGCGCTCGTTGATGCGGTAGCTGCCGAACAGCAGCAGGTGGATGCGGACGGAGACGTCGTCCAGCTCGATCAGGAAATGCTTGCCCCAGCTATGGAAGCCACGCACCACCTGACCGGCCAGCCGGGACATGTCGATCTTGGCGCTGCCCTCGGCACGTTCGATGGTGCGCCCGGCGAATGCCGCGACTTCTTCACGCAGGATGACGATGGAAGGACCTTCGGGCATGGCTGCACCAGGGGCTGGGCTGTCTTGGATTTGAGACTCGCCAATGCCGCGAAGGTGCGCCCGCCGTTACCAGTCCAGTTGCAACGTGCTCTCGAATTCGCGCAGCGCTCCGCTCAGCGGATCGCTGAAGCGCAATCCACGCGCCAGCAGCTTCAGTGGCCGCGCGTAGTCGTCGGCCTCACGCTCGCTGCGCTCGAGCAGCTCGGGATAGAACGGGTCATTGCAGATACCGGCGCCGAGCGTGGCCATGTGCAGGCGCAGCTGGTGCTTTTTGCCGCTGATGGGGGAGAGCCCGTAGCGCCAGAGGTCGCCGCGCCGTTCGAGCACCTCGATCAGCGTTTCGCTGTTCGGCTCGCCGGCGCCCTCACGCATCAGGAAGAAGGGGTCGCCCGGCACCATGCACAGGCGTCGGCGCAGGGGAAATTCGAGATGCGGCAGCGCCGGGCAGATTGCCTCGTAGCGCTTGCTGATCTCCCGCTCACGGAACAGCGCCTGGTAGGCACCACGGCTTTTCCGGTTGGCCGAGAACAGCACCAGACCGGCGGTGAGCCGATCGATACGATGAATCGGCACCAGATCGGCGTTACCCAGCCGTTTGCTGAGCCGCGCCAGCAGGGTTTCGTTGACGTATTCGCCGGCCGGCATCACCGAGAGAAAGTGCGGTTTGTCGGCTACCACCAGATGCTCGTCGACATGCAGGATGCGTTCTTCGAACGGCACCGGGGTCTCATTCGGCACTTCGCGAAAGTAATGAATGCGCATGCCTACCCGATAGGCCTGCGCGGCATCGATCGGCTGCATCTGCGCATCAAGCACGCGGCCGCGGGCGATGCGATCGAGCCAGGTATCGCGACTAATCGCCGGGAAGTGGGCGCACAGGCAGTCGAGCACGGTAGGCCAATCACCTGGCGGCAGATGCAGGGTGCTGGGGCGGGAGCTGGAAGCGGACATGAATGCAGCTACACGGTAGCGACGAGGGAGGTGGATGATACCCGCTCTGTCGGTAGCTGCCTCCCGTTGCGGGAGCGCTGTGGTAAGTGGCTGCTGAGCGCAGCACCGCCATAAGGCAGGCAATGCGCTCAGCGAAGACGCCAGGCGAGAGGGGCGCTTAGGCTCAATCAACCTTTTCCTTGGTCACCTCGCCGGTGCGGCCATCGATGCTGAACTCGTACTTCTTGCCGTCCTGCTTCATGCCCTCGCCTTCCCAGCCATTGTCATCGGCCTCGATGCCATGCAGCTCGGTGTAGCCGGCGGCCTTGGCTTTCTCTACGGCCTGCTCAAGGCTGATCCAGTCGGCGCCGGGCTTGTCGGCGGCGAAGGCAGCACCAGAACCGAGGATGGCAACGGCGAGGGCGGCGGTCAGTGTCTTGTTGTACATCTCGTTTATTCCTTCTTCGAACGGGATCAGATCGGGCCATACGGTTGGCCCCTGCATGAATTACGAGCGCAGCGGCGGCCGCTAAGTTCAACCGCCGCGCCGCCAGGCGCCGGACGCTCACTGGCCCGATGTCGATTTCGCCCGGCGCCAATCGACTCTGTCACAGGGCCATTGCCGCGCGGCAGTGGCTCCGCGCCCGCTCCCAATCCGCGCCCCGGAGGTCTACATGGCAACGCACAAGGTCGTATCCGATCAGGACTGGCTGGCCGCCCACAGCGCCCATCTGCAGGAAGAGAAACAGCTCACCCGCCAGCGCGATGCGCTCAGCGAAAAGCGTCGGCAACTGCCCTGGCGACGCCTTGCGCAGGACTATCGCTTTCACGATGCCAGCGGCGCGGTCCGCCTGAGCGAGCTGTTCGAGGGTCGCAGCCAGCTGGTGATCAAGCACTTCATGTTCGGCCCGGACTGGACCGAGGGGTGCGTCGGCTGTTCGTTCGAGGCCGATCATATCGGCGGTGCGCTACTGCACCTGCTGCAGCATGACGTCAGCTTCGCCGCCATTTCCCGCGCGCCGTTCGACCGGCTGGAGGCTTTCCGCCAGCGCATGGGCTGGCAGTTCCGCTGGCTGTCGTCGGCCGGCAGCTCGTTCAACCGCGACTTTCACGTCTCCTTCGATGACGAGGACATCGTCGAGGGCAAGGTTTTCTACAACTATGCCTGGCAGCCCTTCGTCTGCGAGGAGCTGTCGGGTTTCAGCGTCTTCTACCGGGACACACAGGGCGAGATCTTCCACACCTTTTCGGCCTTTGGTCGCGGCGCCGAAGAGCTGCTCGGTACCTACGTGCTGCTGGACATGACGCCGAACGGCCGCAACGAGACCGGCCCGCGACACGACCTTACCGACTGGGTCCGTCTGCATGACCGCTACGACAGCGATGATCGCGTCGCCGCTGACGGGCGAACGGAGCCGGCCGCCGGCTGCTGCCACGAGCAGATGCGGCGCTGAGCTAACGTCGCCGGATGCTGACGATCTGCGGGTCCATCTCGCCGTCGGTGAAGCGAAACTCCACCGCATCGCCCACGCCCAGCCCCTGCAGCTGAGCGGCGCTGGCCTTGAACGGCATCACCATCGCCGGCCACTTCAGCTCCGGTATCGCCTCGTGGGCGATGGTGACGCTGCCCTGGTGTCGGTCCAGCTCGCGGATCACACCCTGGGCCTGGTGAGTGGTGGCGGCTTCCAGACCGTCACCGGGCAGAACATCGTCCACCGCTGGCGCAGCCGTGGAGGGCTTGAGCAGGTCTTCTGCCAAGGCGTGGCCGCTGCTCAGCCAGAGCGCAGCCAACAGCGAGAACGACAGAGGTTTCATGGCGCTACCCGTCATCTGATGAACCACTGCAAGCGTAGTCGCCGGGGCGCTCGGCGCCCTCGCTCGAATGGTGCATTCGTAGCCGGCGGGCGACATTCAGTTTCGTGTAAGCCAGCCCTCGTAACCTGTGAATCGTCGAAACCAACCACAGGAATCAACACCATGAAAACACTGACTACCCTGCTGACCGCCGCCACCCTCGCCCTTGGTGCCAACCTGGCGCTGGCCAAGGACATCGGCCCGGATGAAGCCCTGCGCCTGCGTGACGCCGGCACCATCCAGTCGTTCGAGAAGCTCAACGAAGCGGCACTGGCCAAGCACCCCGGCGCTACCGTCGAGGAGACCGAGCTGGAAGAAGAGTACGGCCGCTACGTCTATCAGCTTGAACTGCGCGACGACAAAGGTGTGCAATGGGACGTCGAGCTCGACGCCAAGACTGGCGAAGTGCTGAAGGACCATCAGGACGACTGAGGCCATCCATGCGTGCCCCCCTTTTCGTAACCGTTCCACTGACCCTGCTGCTCGCTGCCACTCCGGCGGCGAGCCGCGACCTGGACCAGGATGAGGCCCTGCGGCTGCGCCGCGAGGGTCTCATCATGCCGCTGGAAGCCCTGCTCCAGCGCGCCATGGAGCGCTATCCGGGGGCCAGCCTGCTGGAAGCGGAGCTGGAGGAGGAAGATGGCATCTACGTTTACGAGATCGAATTGCTCACCACCGACGGCGTTGCCCGCGAGCTCGAACTGGATGCCCGCGACGGGCGCCTGCTCAAGGATGAAGAAGACTGATGCGTCTGCTACTGGTCGAAGACAACGTCCCACTGGCCGATGAGCTGGTCGCCAGCCTCAGCCGCAACGGTTATGCCATCGACTGGCTGGCCGATGGCCGCGACGCCGGATACCAGGGCGCCAGCGAGCCCTATGACCTGATCATTCTCGACCTCGGATTGCCTGGCAAACCGGGGCTGGAGGTGCTGCGCGACTGGCGTGCCGGCGGCCTCACCACACCGGTGCTGATCCTTACCGCGCGCGGCTCCTGGGCCGAGCGCATCGACGGCCTCAAGGCCGGCGCCGACGACTACCTGACCAAGCCCTTTCATCCCGAAGAACTGCTGCTGCGTATCCAGGCGCTGCTGCGCCGTGCCCACGGCCTGGCCAACCAGCCCATGTTGCAGGCCGGCGGCCTGGAGCTGGACGAGTCGCGCCAGTGCTGTCGCAAGGATGGTCAGGACATCGAACTCACCGCCGGAGAATTTCGCCTGCTGCGCTATTTCATGCTGCATCCGGGGCAGCTGCTGTCGAAAACCCAGCTGACCGAACACCTGTACGACGGTGAAACCGAGCGCGATTCAAACGTCATCGAGGTGCATATCAACCGCCTGCGCGGCAAGCTCGGCCGCGAACTGATCGAAACGCGCCGCGGCCAGGGCTATCGCTTCGGCGGCCAGCCGTGAAATCGATTCAGCGCAGCCTCAGCCTGGCACTGATCGCCACCCTGCTACTGGTCGCGCTGGTGCTGGTGCAGACCAGCCTGTGGCTCTTCGAGTCAGGCCTCAGGCGCAGTCTGGAAACCGATCTGCGCGAGGAAACCGAGGGCCTGCTGATTGCCCTGGTGAAGGGGCCGAACGGCGATCAGCTGGACGTGCAGCGCCTCAACCCGCGCTATCAACGGCCGTTCTCCGGCCACTATTTCAAGATCGAACTGCCCGAGCGCACCTGGCGCTCCCGCTCGCTGTGGGACGCCTCACCAGAATGGCCGGAACGCGCGGGCCTGGCGGACGAGCTGCTCGACGGCCCGCAGGAACAGCGACTGCTGGGTTATCGCGCCGAGTACCGCCGCGACGGCCAGCCGATCATCATCAGCGTGGCGCAGGACTACACGCCGGTCCTCGAAAGTTTTGCCCGCGTGCGGCTGAGCGGTCTGGGCCTGGTCGGTTTCGCCCTGCT
>DNMQ01000381.1:5585-6024 GCA_003488145.1 Pseudomonas sp. | reverse complement strand
GCATGCCGAACAGTCGCGCCGGTGGCTTCTGCTTCGGCACAAAGATCGCCCCGATCTTCTACAACACCATGGAAGATGCCGGTTCCCTGCCGATCGAATTCGACTGCAGCAACCTGGCCATGGGCGACGTGATCGACGTCTATCCATACGCTGGCAAGGTTTGCAAGCA
The DNA here is from genome assembly GCA_003488145.1 of Pseudomonas sp. Classification (GTDB taxonomy): domain Bacteria; phylum Pseudomonadota; class Gammaproteobacteria; order Pseudomonadales; family Pseudomonadaceae; genus Stutzerimonas. The sequence continues at coordinate 5,855 of DNMQ01000381.1, read as the reverse complement.
CGGCACCGATGAAGTCGTCACCACTTTCGGACTGAAGACCGACGGCCTGCTGGACGAAGTCCGTGCTGGCGGTCGTATTCCGCTGATCATCGGCCGCGGCCTGACCGAGAAGGCCCGCGCCGAGCTGGGTCTGGCACCGTCCACCCTGTTCAAGAAGCCGGAAGCGCCGACTGACAGTGGCAAAGGTTTCACCCTCGCGCAGAAGATGGTCGGTCGCGCCTGCGGCTTGCCGGAAGGCAAGGGCGTTCGTCCGGGCACCTACTGCGAACC
>DNMQ01000381.1:0-5526 GCA_003488145.1 Pseudomonas sp. | reverse complement strand
TGCCTGGGCTTCTCCGCCGATCTGGTCATGCAGTCGTTCTGCCACACCGCTGCATATCCAAAGCCGATCGACGTCAACACCCACCACACCCTGCCGGACTTCATCATGAACCGCAGCGGCGTGTCCCTGCGTCCGGGCGACGGCATCATCCACAGCTGGCTGAACCGCATGCTGCTGCCGGATACCGTTGGTACCGGTGGTGACTCGCACACCCGCTTCCCGATCGGCATCTCCTTTCCGGCCGGCTCCGGCCTGGTCGCCTTCGCCGCCGCCACTGGCGTCATGCCGCTGGACATGCCGGAATCCGTACTGGTGCGTTTCAAGGGCCAGATGCAGCCCGGCATCACCCTGCGTGACCTGGTTCATGCCATCCCCTACTACGCCATCCAGCAGGGTCTGCTGACTGTCGAGAAGAAGGGCAAGAAGAACATCTTCTCCGGTCGCATTCTCGAGATCGAAGGTCTCAACCAACTGACCGTGGAGCAGGCATTCGAGCTGTCCGACGCCTCCGCCGAGCGTTCGGCTGCCGGCTGCACCATCAAGCTGCCGGAAGACTCGATCGCCGAGTACCTGAAGTCCAACATCACCATGCTGCGCTGGATGATCAGCGAAGGTTACGGTGATGCCCGCACCCTGGAGCGCCGCGCTCAAGCGATGGAAGCGTGGGTCGCCGATCCGAAGCTGCTGGAAGCAGATAAGGACGCCGAATACGCTGCGGTGATCGAAATCGACCTGGCCGAAGTGAAAGAGCCCGTGCTCTGCGCGCCGAACGACCCGGACGATGCCCGCCTGCTGTCCAGCGTTGCCGGCGAGAAGATCGACGAAGTCTTCATCGGCTCCTGCATGACCAACATCGGCCACTTCCGCGCCGCCGGCAAGCTGCTCGACAAGGTCAAGGGTGGCATTCCGACCCGTCTGTGGCTGGCTCCGCCGACCAAGATGGACGCTCATCAGCTGACCGAGGAAGGCTATTACGGCATCTACGGCAAGGCTGGCGCGCGCATGGAAATGCCGGGCTGCTCGCTGTGCATGGGTAACCAGGCTCGCGTGCAAACCGGTTCCACTGTGGTCTCTACCTCCACTCGTAACTTCCCGAATCGTCTGGGTGACGCCACTAACGTCTACCTGGCTTCGGCAGAGCTGGCGGCAGTAGCGTCCATCACCGGCAAGCTGCCGACCGTCGAGGAGTACATGGAATACGCGAAGAACATCGACAGCATGGCTGCCGATATCTATCGCTACCTGTCTTTCGACCAGATCGCCGAATTCCGTGACGCTGCGGAGAAGGCCAAGATCAAGGTCGTCGAAGTCTGATGACGCCCTAAGGCAATAAAAAACCCCGCCTCGGCGGGGTTTTTTATTGCCTCCATCGCCGCTACCCCCTTCGCCAATCAGAGCGGCGACCAACGCCTGTACAGCAATGCGCACCGGCCACACCAGCCATCACCGCGCAGCACAGCCGCAGCAAAAACACCATCGGGGAAAAGGGATTGCCACTAGATAGTCTTTTCCCACAGACAAAGAAAAGCCCGGACTAGCCGGGCTTTTCTAGGCGTAGCTAACTCAGATTACTGAACCTGAGCTTCCACTTCTGCTTCAACGCGACGGTTGATCTGACGACCTTCCTCAGTGGCGTTGTCAGCAACCGGACGGGACTCACCGTAACCTGCGGAGTTCACGCGGCCACCCTCAACACCGTATTCGTTGACCAGAACGTTGCGCACTGCTTCAGCACGACGCTCGGACAGACGCTGGTTGTACTGGTCAGTACCAACGGAGTCAGTGTGACCTTCAACAGTGGTGTTGGTCTGCGGGTACTGCTGCATGAAGTCAGCAAGGTTCTTGATGTCGCTGTAGCTTTCTTCACGAACGCGCGACTTGTCGAAATCGAACTTGACGTCCAGTTCGACACGGACCAGCTCAGGAGCAGGCTCTGGTTCGTTGTCGACAATCGGAGCCGGAGCCGGCTCGGGAGTCGGCTCGACTGCTGCAACCTCGCGAGCACCACCACCGAAGTTCAGACCGACACCAACGCCAGCCATCCACTCAGCTTCGTCTGCATCGATGTTGTACATGCCGTCGACGCTGGCCTTGGCGAAGAAGTTCTCGGTGAAGTAGTACTTGAGACCGGTACCAACATTAGCGAAAGTGCTGCTGTCACGACCGCCACGAGTCGCCTGGCCGATGCTCTGATGAGCCACACCAGCGGAGACGTACGGACGCAGGCCTACGCCTGGCGCGCCGAAGTGGTAGGCAGCATCCAGAGAAGTAAGGCTACCCTTGATGTTCTTGTGGCTGCCATCGGCGCCGACCGGATCCTTGGAGGTCAGGTCATGGTATTCGCCGTAGGACAGGCCCAGGGAAACATCGTCGGTAAGGAAGTAGCTGGCGCCAGCGCCATAAAGCTCGCCGTCACGCTGCACGTCACGCGAGCTATCGGTGAAATAGTGCTTACCGAACGCTTCCACCTCTACGGCGCCCTGTCCTTGGGCCAGCGCGCTGAGAGAAGTGGCGGCAACCATCGAACCGATAACGACGCCTAAGGTGTTTTTAAGTTTCATCCGTAAATCCCCATCTGGTGGTTAGTATCAGAACAATCTAAGGAAACCGGCTGTCTGTATGCCCAAGCTGTTCGCAAGGTATAAGACAAGTTTCCAGGATTAAGTTTCAGTAGTATCGGAAAATTTTTCCCGCAGCTTATCGAGCGCACGCTTGTATCGCATCTTCGTTGCACTCAAACCCATATGCATGATGTCCGCGATTTCTTGAAACTCAAGTTCAGCAACAAAACGCAACACCAGTATCTCTCGATCGATCGGATTCACATGCACGAGCCACCGGTCGAGCCCAGTCTTCTCCTCGATTCTCGGCGCCTTCTCGTCGGATGCCTCTTCAAGCGGGTCGAGGCTGAGTGCGTCAAGCAAACGCCGTTTGCGGCGCTCCTTACGATATTGAGTAATGCATTCGTTATAAGTGATGCTATATAGCCACGTCTTGAATTTCGATTTGCCCTCGAAGTTTTTCAGCCCATATAAAACCTTGAGCATAACTTCCTGACATACATCGTCAGCGTCCCGCTCGTTCCCCAAGTAACGCGCACATACATTGAACAGTGTGCGCTGATATCGCCGCATAAGCTCTTCATATGCACGCGTTATATGAAATAGTTCGACATGAGCATGCTGCACCAGCTCTTCGTCGGTGAGCTGGCGAGGGTCGTAGCGCGATATGGACGATGGGGTTTTAGTCAAGACGCTTCGAGCCGGCAGTCGGGGGCACGGCCACCATTAAGGAAACCGGAAAAAAGGCGACGTACTTTACCAGAATCGCAAGGCTAACGGCTGCCGACGCGTTGTTCGAGCAGTACTCTGTTAGCGACAGAGGTCAGTTCGCCGTCGTCGGTCAGTAGCAATGTCTTGACCGTTCCGATTTCCTCGATCTGTCCTTCGATATCCGCTAGGCACACGCGCTGCCCTACCTCGTAAAGCTCACGCACATAGATGCCAGCCAGTATCTGCGATACCAGCTCGCGACTGCCGAGTCCAAACGCAAGCGCAACTGCCAAGCCGACGGTGATCAGCACGATGGCGATGACATAGTTGAGGAGTTCGGTCTTGACCTCGAGCTGTCCGATCGCAACGGAGATGCTGATGATGATCACGAGCCCCTGCGCCATGCGCGCCAGGCCGTTGGCATAGTCCAGCCCGACACTCTCGGCAGCGCCACGCACCAGGCCGCTGAGCAACTGCGCCAAGAGCACGCCTGCGAGCAGAATCAGTGCCGCGCCAAAGACTTTAGGTACGTAGAGGGCCAGCATATCCAGCGTTGCCGACACTCGCTCAAGCCCCAGCGATTCAGCGGCTGAAACCAGAAAAATGAGCAGCACAAACCAGTACACGACCTTGCCGATCAGCGCGGAAACCGGAATGCGGATCCCCGCCCGCCCCAGCAGCTTGGTCAGACCGGTACCCGCCATCAGCCGGTCCAGGCCCACCTTGGCAAGCACTTTGGAAAGCAGGGTGTCGAGGAGCTTTGCGACGACGAAACCAAGCAGGACGACGACCAATGCGCCGAACAATCGGGGAATGAACGCGGCGACGGAAGCCCAAAGGGAGCTCATCGCCGACAACAGACTCTGGGTCCAGGGATCGAATTCCATGATCAATCAGCCTTATCGAACGAACAGTTAGGTGTTTCTCGGCGAGAAACCGGAGCGACATGACCTGAGCCGCTGTTGACTGCGATCATCAAGGCCTGCAGCCAGTGACCGATCAGTGCAAACAGGTCACCGGCACCAACCTGCCGGTTGGCCGTTTTCAACACACGGCCCAGACAAGCGTCGTCATCATGAACCGAGGGCTTGTTGAGCAGATCGCGCAGGGATTCTTCGAAGGGATCGCGCATGCAAACCTCGCTAAAGTATGTGGTCTAGACGGCTTACGGTTAGGTGGGAGTCACATTCACACCCAACGCAGGCGGCGCAGTATCCACCATTGCAACAGCGCAACGCCGCCGATGAGCAGGCAGGCAACGACGAACCCGTAGGAAAACTCGGCCCCGGGAATACCACCCACATTGATCCCCAGCAGCCCAGTCAGGAAGCTGAGCGGTAGAAAAAAGCCGGTAATTATAGCCAGCAGGTACATGGTGCGGTTCATCCGCTCGCTCAGCCTGCGATGCTCCGACTCCAACACCAGATTCACGCGCTCGCGGACCATCTCGAGTTCTTCCAGATAACGGATGAGCCGGTTACTCAGCTCGTTCCAGTATTCAGTGTCATCCTCGGCAAACCAGCTCGGTTGATTACGCGTCATCTGGCCGTAGAGCTCGCGCTGCGGCAGCAGGAAGCGCCGCAGGCTCGCGGCCTGCCGGCGCAAGGAAAGCATCGAAGCATGTTCCAGGGTGTATTGCTCATCTCCCTCGAGCCGCTCCTCCACGGCGTCAATGCGCTCGGCCAGCTGAGTGACCAGATCATCGACTCGCTCTGTCATCGCCTCTGCCAGATAGAGCAGCAGTTCAGAGGTCGATTTCGGCCCCCTACCTTCCGACAGCAATCGAATCACTACTTCGGTGGAGCGCAGCGGCCGAAGGCGAAGCGAAATGACCCGCTTTTGATCGGCGAATACGCGCACGGAAACCATGTCTTCCGGCTCGGCATCGGGGTTCAGATTCACCCCCCGCAAGAACAGCAAGAGCCCTTCCTGCGGCAGCGCCAAGACGCGCGGGCGCGTGTTCTCCTCAAGCAGCACATCGCAAGCGAACCCACTGAGCCCGCTTTGCCTGCGCAACCAATCCTGCGCCTGGGGCTGGCCACGATCCCAGTGCAGCCAGATGCTCTCATTGGCCGCAAGCTGCAGCTCAGGCAAATCGCTATAGCCGATCTGGCGAGCCCCGCCGCTGCCATCGAGAACAAAGGCGTGGATCAGCCCGCGCTGTTCGCTTTCGGTTTCCCGCATCTATCCGTTCCGTCGCTGGTCATGAAAAGCCCGGCATCGCCGGGCTCAGGAATGATGGCACGCACAGCCG
>DNMQ01000200.1 GCA_003488145.1 Pseudomonas sp. | reverse complement strand
AACTTGGTCTTGGCGGGAAACTTCACCGGATGGGCGCGGCTTTCGCCCTGGGGAAAGTAGCCGTTCATCACGGTAACCGGCTCGCCATTCGCGTCGGCGAACCGGCCCCAGATAAAGCGCTTCTGCGACTCCTCGCCATCGCTTGGAAAGCCCTTGTGGATCTCCAGCGGTGCCTGGCGCGAGAGCAGGGCAACGCCGTAGTGGCCTTTCTGCCCGTGATAGTGGACGTGGTAGCCGAGCGCCTCGATCTCCGCCTGGGGGAACTGTACGTCAGAAACCTTGGTTTCCTGAAGGCCGATGACGTCCGGCTGGTGCTTTTCAATGATCGCAGAAAGTTGGTGAGGTCTTGCGCGTAATCCATTGATATTGAAGGAAACGATTTTCATGGGATTCCGTGAAGGCTGGCTGAGGCTCAAGGGGGAAGGACACCCGGCGCGGCACTGCCGATGCCGATCTGTCGTGGGCAAAGAACGCCGATTCTAGAGCCGCGGCGCCGTGCATACCAAGTTTCGCGCTGAAACAGACAGCAACGGCATTGTCTTTGGAGCAGCGTGAACGGCAGGTGCTCCGGCGGCGTGGCGGGGCGGGCGAAGCGCTGCTAAGTTGCAAGCATCCCTCTGGAAAAAGCCGAGAGTTGCCATGCCGATGTCTGCCGAGGTTCGCACGCTCGATAGTGGTTATGACCGCGAAACCCGATCGCTGCTGTATCACGCGTACCGTCACGAACCGACCTTTGCCTACCTGTTCGAGGCGGACCGGCCCGGCTATCAGCAGCGCGTGCGCGCGACCGTGCGGGAGCTGGTAAACCAGCATTTCCTGCAGCAGCAACCAGCACTCGGGCTGTTGCTGGACGACCGGCTGATAGCCGTCGCGCTGATTGCGCCGCCGCAACGGCGGCTGGATGTCACCGAAAGCTGGGCCTGGCGCGCGCGCATGCTGCTGACCGCCGGGTTCCGCTGCACCAGGCGCTATCTGGACTACCACGCGGCGGTACTGGCGTGTCTGCCGACCGGCGCGGTACATCTGCTGCCGTTGCTCGGTGTGCATCCGCAGTTTCAGGGGCAGCAATATGGTGAGCAGCTGCTGCAGGCGGTGCACGAGTGGTGCGCCGAGGATGAAACCTCCCAGGGGCTGGTGATCGATACCGGCAACCCACGCTACCTGAATTTCTACCAGCGACAGGGTTACGAGGAGATCGGCCAGATCGCCGTCGGCCCGGTGGTCGAACACATCTTCTTTCATCCAGCGCCCAGGCGGATGGAAGCGGCGCGTTAGGTGTGGCCGAATTTTATCCGGGCGGGCCAGTCTGACTGGTCTGAAGCCACGCGATGTCAGCCGATGCCCGCCCCACCGCAAGATCGCCTTACACACTGTCTAGTCCGCACGTTCGGGCTTGCTCGGAAACACGTGCTAGCATCGCTGGCCATGTGCAAATCGAACCGACTCGGCCCGCTGGTAGCCGCACTCGTGATGTTGAGCGGCATCCATGCCAGCGCCGCTGAACTCGACGTTCGCATCGAGCCCGAGAACCGGGCGCTCCGGGAAAACATCAAGAACTACATTGGCGACTTGGGCGACCGTGACGCGCGCGAGCTGCTGCGCTACAGCCGGGTCGCGCAGAGTCAGGCGGAAAAGGCGTTGCAAGCGCTGGGTTACTACCGCAGCCGCATCCGCACCGATGTGCGTGAGGGCGAGGAACCCGCGCTGGTGTTGCGTGTGCGAACCGGTGAGCCGGTGAAGCTGCGCAACATCACCGTCCGGCTGGACGGGCCTGCCGCTGAGTTCTCCGGCTTCCGCGTCGCCGAACGCACCCTGCGTCAGGGCGATGTGCTGAACCACGGACGGTACGAAGAGGTGAAGCAGCAGTTTCTCAACCAGGCCTCGCGCTTCGGCTATTTCGATGGCCGCTTCACCCAGCAGCGGCTGGCCGTCGATCCGCGGGAGAACGTCGCCGACGTCGAGCTGGTGTTCGACAGCGGGCCGCGCTACCGCCTGGGCGACGTGCGCTTCGAAGGGGATTCGCCATTCGATGACGACCTGCTCGCGCGCATGGTGCCGTTCGAGACGGATACCCCGTACGACTCCGAACTGATCGCCGAACTCAGCCAGGCGCTGCAGTCGAGCGGCTATTTCGAGGGCGTGCGCGTCGATGCCAACCCGAGCGGCGCCAACCAGCAGCGCATCCCGGTTTCGGTCGCGCTCACCACGCGCAAGCCGCGCACCTTTGGCTTCGGCCTTGGTTATTCCACCGACGTCGGCCCGCGAGTCCGGCTGGACTGGACGCGCCACTGGGTCAACCCGCAAGGCCATAGCTACGGGGCCGAGGCGGAACTGTCGGCGCCGCGGCAGAACGTTGGGTTCTGGTACGACATCCCGCTGGACCCGCCACTGACCGACAAGCTGCGCTTCGTCGGCGGCTACCAGTATGAAGAGATCGCCCGCACCGACAGCCTCAGCCGCCTGCTCAAGGTCGGGCCGGAATGGCACAGCCAGCTGCCCAGCGGCTGGTTGCGCGTGCTGTCGCTGAAGTGGCAGCACGAGGAATATCGCCTCGGGGACGATTCCGGAACCAGCACCTTGCTCATGCCCGGCGTCGCCTACAGCTACCTGCGTAGCGACAACCGTATCGATCCGAGCCGCGGCTATCGCCTGCAGTTCGAAGTGGCCGCGGCGAAGGCCGGGGTGCTTTCCGACGCCGACCTGGTCCACGCCAACGTGCAGCTGCGGGGGCTGACCACCCTGGCCCAGCGGCATCGCTTTCTCGGTCGCGTGCAGCTTGGCGGCAACTGGACCGATGAATACGTCAACGTGCCGCCGTCACTGCGCTATTTCGCCGGTGGTGACCAGAGCGTGCGTGGCTACGATTACCAGAGCCTGTCACCGACCAACTCCGATGGCGACAAGATCGGCGGCCGCTATCAGTTCGCGGTAAGCGCCGAGTATCAGTATTCGATTGCCGAGAAATGGCGTGTCGCGACCTTCGTCGATCAGGGCAACGCCTTCAACTCGCTGGAAATTCCCACGCTGAAAAGCGCCGTTGGTGTCGGCGTGCGCTGGGTATCGCCGGTCGGCCCGATTCGCGTCGATCTCGCGCATCCGCTGGACGGCGACAGTGGCGTCCGCCTGCATTTCTCCATGGGTCCGGAGCTGTGATGCGGGTATTGCGCGGGTTGGGCTGGACGCTGCTGGGGCTGATACTGCTCGTGCTCATCGTCACCGCCGTGCTGCTCGGCACCGCCAGCGGCAGTCGCTGGCTACTGGGGCAGGTGCCGGGACTGACAGTCGAGGCGTTCGAGGGTCGTCTCGGCCAGCGCTGGCAGGCCGAGCGGCTGATCTGGGAGCAGGACGGCAATCGTGTCGAAGTGCAACAGCCCCGTCTTGCCTGGTCGCCGGCGTGCCTGCTAAAGCGCACGCTGTGCATCGACGAGTTGGTCACTGGCGACATCGACCTCAGCTTCCCGCCCAGCGAGCCTGACCCGGCGGCGGAGCCCTTCAGCTTGCCTGAGCTCGATCTACCGCTGGCGCTGCAGGTCGAGCGCATCGAAATCGGCCGGGTGACGCTCAATGAAAGCGAGCAGGTGCGAAACCTGCATCTGCAGGCAAGTTGGCGTGCGGATGGCCTGGATATCCAGCGCCTCGACCTGCGCAGGACGGATGTGGACCTGTCAGTGACTGGCCGACTGCAGCCCAGCGGTGATTGGCCGTTGACGCTGGACGGGCAGGCCGCGTTGCAGTCGCCGGACGAGCAGCCGTGGGCGCTGATGATCGCCGTGGATGGTGCCCTGCGCGAGCAGTTGCAGGTGCAGGTGCAAAGCCAGGGCTATCTCGACGGCACCCTCAGCGGGCAGCTGCGGGCCCTGGATGAGCAATTGCCGGCGACGCTCCGGCTGAACGCCGACGGGTTCAAGCCGCTGCCCGATCTGCCGGACACCCTGCGCCTGAACGATCTGGAGCTGACAGCGAGCGGCAACCTGCAGGACGGCTACCGGCTGCTCGGTACCACTGAACTGCCGGGCGAGGGCGGCGCAGTGCGGCTGGCGCTGGAAGGCGTCGTCAGTCCGAGCGGAGCGCAGATCGGGATGCTCGAGCTGGATGCGGGGCAGCAGCGCGATGTGCGGCTGAGTGGCGATGTCGACTGGCAGGACGGCCTGACCGCGAATGCCGATCTGCTCTGGCGCGATTTTCCCTGGCGACGGCTCTACCCGGCGATCGAAGAGCCGCCGGTGACGCTGCGCGAGCTCAAGGCGCAGATTCAGTACGACGACGGCAGCTATCTCGGCAATTTCGAATCGGCCATGACCGGCCCGGCCGGGGATTTCACACTGAACAGCCCGGTCAGCGGCAATCTCGAAGCGGTGCATCTGCCGCAACTGCAGCTCCAAGCCGGGCAGGGCAGTGCGACGGGTTCGTTGAGCGTCGGCTTCGCCGCGGGCATCGACTGGAAAGCCGACCTGACGCTGAGCGAACTCGATCCGGCGTACTGGCTGGCCGAACTGCCGGGCAATCTCGGCGGTTCGCTGAAAAGCCAGGGCGCCTTGCGTGACGAGCAGCTGCAGGCCGAGGCGAGCCTCGACCTCGCCGGGCGCCTGCGCGGGCAGAATACCCGTCTGCAGCTGCAAGCCAACGGCGAGGGCGAGCGCTGGGATCTGCCGGTCATCGACCTGCGCATGGGCGA
>DNMQ01000198.1 GCA_003488145.1 Pseudomonas sp. | reverse complement strand
CGGCGTATTTCACCAGATTCGGGAAGTCTTTTTCAGACCTTCCCTAGGCCTGTCCGTGCGAATGGTACATACAGCTTTACCTTGAACGCCGGTGACGCCAGCACCAGCGCCCGAACTTTGGGCGCATAGTCGTGGGCCCATGTCGCAATAACTACCGCCCCTACACTTTGCGCAACAATTGCCAGGTCTTCCTCTTTGATGCAGTGCATAGAGCCGATGTGATCAATGAACGTCTGCACGTCTCGAACACTTGTCGCGAAGCTCGGGCTGTCTCCACGGGTGCCAGGCGACAGACCGTGCCCGCGCGCATCCCAGGCAAAGAAATCGCAGTCAGGAAGGTCGAGCTCATCAACGAGGTGGGCCAGCCGGCCGGAATGCTCATGTCCGCGATGGAGCATGACGACGGCCCGCCTTGTAGGCTCTGTGGACGAAAGCGCGGGCCAATGGCGGTAGGAAAGCTCTAAGGCATCGTGGGTGCTGAAAGTTAGAAGGCGTGACTCGCGCATCGAAATATCCTGGTCCCTGGACAGTTATTGAGTTATCCGAAACTCAACGGCAGAAGGCTGCTCTGCCAAGGTGCGGACTTTCCGCTGGTGGCGCGATATACGCAACGACGCCTCGCACATTTCTGGTCCGCACCAGAAAAAATTCGGATCACACGTTTGAGGGAGCAATCACTGATACCGATACATCTGCATAGCTGTCGGCAGAGCCCAGACGCTGAATGCGCCGAGCAGGCCCAGACAGGCCGGCAGGATCAGCCACCAGACTCTCGGTGCCATTGCGTGCAGTGGGCTGCGCCATTGCAACAGGGTCAGGCTGGCGGCGCAGATGCAGGCGGCCAGCAGGGCGCCGGCCGTCACGTCGGTGGTCCAGTGCACGCCGAGATAGACCCGCGAGAGTGCGATCGCCGTCGCCGGGAGGCTGGCGAGGACCAGCCAGGCAAGGCGCAGGCGCGGTGGCTGGCCGCGACCGGCGAGCACGCCGAGGGTGAGGAAGAAGGCAAACGCCGCTGAGCTGTGCCCGCTGGGAAAACTGTAGCTGCTCAGCGGCTCCATCAGTACTTCCGGGCGAACGCGGGCAAAGGTGGCCTTCAGGGCGCCGTTGGCCAGGGCCGTGCCCAGCAGCGTGAGAATGGCGAACAGGGCGGCGCGCCATTGGCGTGCGACCAGAAGCAGCAAACATAGCAATACCGCGGCCCACAGTTGGGTGTGAAAGTCGCCGGCGCGGGTGACGATCACCATGATGCGGTCGAAGGTGGTGCTGCGTGCGCCCTGGATCACTGCCAGCAGGCCTTCGTCGAGTTCCTTCAGGTGCGGCCAGCCGAAAAATAGACCGAGCAGGATGGCAACGCCGAGGCCGGCCGAGAGTGCGCTGACCCAACGCAAGCCGCGCAGGCTGCCGAATGCAGTTGCCGCGATCAGCGTCAGCAGCGCGCCGACCACTATCCCGGCTTCGCTCCAGAAACCCTCCTCCAGCGGCAGGCGGATGGCGGCTCCGGCGCTCCAGCCGGGCAGCAGATAGGCCATCGACCAGCCGGCGGCAGCACACAGGCTGACCAGCAGGAAGCGTCCGAACGGCATGTCGAGCATGCCGGCGGTCATCGGCAGCATGGGACGCAGCGGGCCGATGAAGCGGCCTACCAGCAGGCTGGCTACGCCGTAGCGCTGAAAGTAGTGCTCTGCCTGCACCAGCCACTCGGGATGGTCGCGGAGGCCTCGCAAGCTGCGAATGCCCTGGTGATAGCGTCGACCGAGGGCATAGGAAAGCAGGTCGCCGATCAGTCCGCCGATAAAGCCCAGCAAAAGGGTTTCCCCCAGGCTCAGCACTCCGCTGCCAGCGAGTACAGCAATCGCGAATACCAGCACCGTGCCCGGGATGATCAGTCCGACTACGGCCAGGCACTCCATGCAGGCGACGATCAGCAGCGCCAGGCCCAGCCATTGCGGATGCCCGGCGAGCCATTGGGTTAGGGTTTCGAGCCACTGGCCCATGCGGATTTCCTTGAATCGAGATCGCCTTTCGACCTGACGAAAGGGTGGTGGGTTTCCTCGGCGCAAGGATACTGCGCCGTGCTGGTTGGTTCGTAGCGCTGTCCGAGCATGCATTCGAGCGCCTTTCGCCCGGCGCCGCTGTGCGCGGGCGGTCGGGGTGGCTATAATCAGCCGCTTTCCCTTCAGTCAGGCCAGCTAGATCCATGACCGAGTCCGTACTCGATTACATGAACCGCCTGGGCCGCGCCGCGCGCGAGGCCTCGCGGGTGCTTGCGCGCGCCAGCACGGCGCAGAAGAACCGTGCGCTGCAGGCCGCCGCCGCCGCGCTCGACGCAGCCCGCGACGAGTTGGTCAGCGCCAACGAGCGGGACCTTGCCGGTGGCCGCGCCAACGGTCTGGACGCGGCGATGCTCGATCGTCTTGCGCTGACGCCCAAGGTGATCGACGGCATGATCGAAGGGCTGCGCCAGGTCGCCGCGCTGCCGGACCCCATCGGCGAGATCCGCGACATGCGCTACATGCCTTCGGGCATTCAGGTCGGCAAGATGCGCGTGCCGCTGGGCGTGGTCGGGATCATCTACGAGTCGCGGCCGAACGTGACCATCGACGCCGCCAGCCTGTGCCTGAAGTCGGGCAACGCGACCATCCTGCGCGGTGGTTCCGAGGCGATCCATTCCAATCAGGCCATTGCCCGCTGCATCCAGCTTGGCCTGGCCGAAGCCGGGCTGCCGGCAGCGGCGGTGCAGGTCGTGGAGACCACTGACCGGGCTGCGGTCGGCGCGCTGATCAGCATGCCGGAATACGTCGATGTGATCGTGCCGCGCGGCGGCAAGGGTCTGATCGAACGCATCAGTCGCGACGCCCGGGTACCGGTGATCAAGCACCTGGACGGCATCTGCCATGTCTACATCGACGTGGCGGCGGACGTGGACAAGGCCGTTCGCGTCGCCGACAACGCCAAGACCCAGCGCTTCGCGCCGTGCAACACCATGGAGACGCTGCTGGTTCATCAGGGCATCGCCGATCGGGTGCTGCCGCCACTGGCGGCCATCTATCGCCAGAAGGGCGTTGAGTTGCGTGGCTGTGCGCGAACCCAGGCGCTGCTTGGCGGCGATGTGCTGGAGGCCAGCGAAGAAGACTGGTCCACCGAATACAACGCACCGATCCTGTCGATCCGCATCGTCGATTCGCTGGATGCCGCCATCGAGCACATCAATCGCTACGGCTCGCAACACACCGATGCGATCGTCACCGAGAATTTCACCGATGCCCGGCGCTTCCTCACCGAGGTGGACTCCGCTTCGGTGATGGTCAACGCCTCGACGCGTTTCGCCGATGGCTTCGAGTATGGCCTGGGCGCGGAGATCGGCATCTCCACTGACAAGCTTCATGCCCGTGGTCCGGTCGGTCTGGAAGGGCTGACCAGCGAGAAGTACGTGGTGTTTGGCGACGGCCACGTCCGTACCTGATGAGCCAAGGCAGCGGCGCCCGGCGCATCGGTATACTCGGCGGCACCTTCGATCCGGTACACATCGGTCACTTGCGCGGGGCGCTGGAAGTGGCCGAGATGTTCGATCTCGACGAGCTGCGGCTGATACCCAACGCGCGTCCGCCGCACCGTGACACCCCCAATTGCTCGGCGCAGGATCGCCTGGCAATGGTTCGCCTGGCGGTGCAAGACCTGCCGCCACTTTGTGTGGACGCTCGTGAGCTGGAGCGGGAGAAACCGTCCTACACCATCGACACGCTGATTTCCCTGCGCGCCGAGCTGG
>DNMQ01000037.1 GCA_003488145.1 Pseudomonas sp. | reverse complement strand
GTCGCAAACGAGGATTTCGCACCGAACTGTGCGCTTTGCTCACTCCGAGATATCCTCTGCGACCAATAACCGGCTTATCCAGTGAGGTGTTCGCATAATGCGCCGCAAGATCCCAAGTACTGCTGCGCTGATCGCCTTCGAGGCCGCCGCCCGCCACGAGAGCTTCACCCGCGCGGCCGACGAACTGGCGCTGACCCAGAGCGCGATCTGCCGACAGATCGGCGGGCTGGAGGAATTTCTCGGCCTGGCGCTATTCCGCCGTTCGCGACGCGGCGTGAAGCTGACCGCCGCCGGCCAATCCTACGCCCGTCGCATCGCCGCGCAGCTGGACGCGGTGGAGCGCGACACGCTGTCGGTGATGGGCCAGCAGGGCGCGATGAGCCTGGAGCTGGCCGTGGTGCCGACCTTCGGCACCCAGTGGCTGGTGCCGCGCCTCAGGCATTTCCAGGCGCTGCATCCGGAAATCACGGTGAACCTGACCAACCGCACTCGGCCCTTTCTCTTTGCCGATACCGAGTTCGATGCCGCCATCTATTTCGGCGATGCCGACTGGTCCGGTACCGAGGCGCACTACCTGATGCCCGAGGACCTGCAGCCCGTCTGCAGCCCCGCCCTGCTGCGCGACGCTCAGCCGTTCACGACCCAAGCCCTGGCCAAACTGCCGCTGCTGCAGCAGACCACCCGGCCCTATGCCTGGCGCCAGTGGTTCGATTCGCTGGGGCTGAAAGTCGCTCGCGACATGACCGGCCCGCGGCTGGAGCTGTTCTCCATGCTGGCGCAGGCGGCCGAGCATGGCATGGGGGTAGCGCTGATTCCGCCGTTCCTGATCCAGCGGGAACTGGCCGAGGGACGGCTGGTGCTGGCGCATCCGCACGCCTATCGCAGCGAGACGCGGGCGTACTACCTGATGATTCCGGAGCGCAAGGTGGAGTCGGCAGGATTGGTGGCGTTTCGGGATTGGTTGAAGGAGGAAGCGAGGGATTGGCGGGAGGGGGCGTAGGGACGTGAGGGATTTGGCACCAGAAGGGCCGTAGGGTGGAAACCGCGCAGCGTTTTCCACCACAGCTAGCGTGCAGAGTTGGGTCTGACGAGCCAGGTGCCAGGACACCAGAAAAGAGCGCGCCGAATCGCGGGCACAGGCGAAACTACTTCTTCTTACGAGGCTTCAGATACTTCATCAATCCCTGAAACCACATCACCAGAGCCGGATTGCCCTGGATCTGGATGTCCTTGTTCTGAATTCCCTGCATGAACGCCAGCTGCTTGTTCTTCGCCGTCATGGTGGCGAAGCCATAGGCGGCATCCTTGAACCCCAGGGAGAAAGCCGGCTCGCTCGCCGGGCCGCGCTTGCTGGTGACGCGCTGGTTCTTCACCACGAAATGCCGGGCGACCTTGCCGTCCAGAGTATGCAGCTGGAAGCTCAGGTCCTTATCGCCCAGCTGCTGCTGGAACTCGGGATTGGTGCGGCTGGCCTTGGCCATCAGACGGCCAAGCATCCAAAGCAGAAAGCGGAATTTCATGACGTGTAGTCCCGACCGGTACGAGAGGAAGGCCGCATTGTAGTGGCTTGATCGGCGGGGGGAAGGACGGGTACGAACGGGTCCGGGGCGGACCGGCTGGTCAGGTTTACCCGGAGCCGATCGGCTCCGGGTCGGCGCAGCGTCAGTTGACGGCGTCTTTGAGCATCTTGCCCGGTTTGAAGGCGACGGTATTGCTGGCCTTGATGGTTACCGTTTGCCCGGTCTGCGGGTTTTTCCCGGTGCGGGCACCACGGTGGCGCTGAACGAAGGTGCCGAAACCAACCAGGGTCACGCTGTCCTTGCGGTTCAGCGCGTTGGTGATTTCATCCAGCACGGCGTTGAGTACGCGATTGGCCTGGTCCTTGGACAGATCGGCCTTCTCGGCAATGGCTGCGGCGAGTTCCGGTTTACGCATTGGGAGCCTCTGAGACGTTTTTGTTGTTGTGTCCGTACTGTTCACAAGAACAGCGCTAAAGGCGCTGCAACAGCTCTAGGCTGGGGCAGACCCATGGAGAATGGCACGGCGCTAGCACCTGCGCCAGTCCCTGTAGGCGGCTCGCCAGCTCAGCCGGGGGACTTTAGCGACAGAATTTGCGGTAGTTCCGCCAGCACCGGCGGCAGCTGCTTGTTCAGCCCCAGCCGCTCCTGCACCGCCGCGCCGGTCAAGGCGTAGCCGAGCAGCTGCCCGGAGGCACCGAGATAGAGCGCTTTCACATCATTCCCCTGGGCCTCGACGGTCCACTCGCCTGCGCTACCGGCAGCGGGCAGTGAGACCACCACCGGGCATGCCGGGGTCTTTACGGTGACCGGCATGGGGCCATAACTGACAAAGGTAGGATTGCCAAACAGCGTTTTAGCCAGGGCCCGCGCACCGGCCATCAGCGGCATGACGTAGAGCAGGTTCAACCCCTCCACTTCCGCGCAATCGCCGAGGGCGTAGACGTGGGCCGCCGAGGTGTGCAGCAGGCGATCAACGACGATGCCGCGCTTGACCTCAAGCCCCGCCTCGGCAGCCAGCTCGGTGCGCGGGCGCAGGCCAACGGCGCTGACCACCAGATCGCAGGCCAGCCGATTGCCATCGGAAAGCTGCGCCTGCAGGCCGTCGTCACTGCGTTCGAGGCGCTGCAACGTTGCGCCCAGGTGGAAGCGCGCGCCGATGCCCTCCAGGCCACGCCTTACCGCCTGGGCCGCCTGCAGCGGTAGCAGGCCGGGCATGACCTGCTCGCTCGGCGCGACCAGATCGACCTCGTGGCCGCCCAGCAGCAGGTCGTTGGCGAACTCGCAGCCGATCAGCCCGGCGCCGAGGATCAGCACGCGGCGCTTGCCGGCGACGGCGGCGCGGAAGCGGCCGTAATCGTGCAGGTCGTTGATCGGGAATACTGCGTCGGCGGCATCGCCTGCGACCGGCACCTGGATCGTCTGCGCCCCCCAGGCCAGTACCAGATCGCGATATGAGACCGGTTCATTGCCGATCCACACGCGCCGATTCGCCGGATCGAGGCGGGTGACGCGGGTATGGATGCGAATCTCGGCGTTCAGCTGCTCGGCCATGGCACCGGCGGTGGCCATGCCCAGGCTTTCGGCGTTCTTGTTGGCGGCGAAACCGGTGGACAGCAACGGTTTGGAGTAGGAGCGCCCGTCATCGGCGGTAATCAGCAACAGCGGCGTCTGCGTGTCCAGCTTGCGGAATTCACGGGCCAGATTGTAGCCGGCCAGGCCGGTACCGATGATGACTACAGGTGCGCTCACGTCATGTCCTCGTATGGGTGGTTGGCGATACGGTTTTCAGCCGATGGCGATCATTTCGAAGTCCATCTTGCCGACACCGCAGTCCGGGCAAACCCAGTCTTCCGGCACGTCTTCCCAGGCCGTCCCAGGCGCGATGCCTTCTTCCGGTACGCCCAGCGCTTCGTCATAGATGTAGCCGCACACCACACATTGCCATTTTTTCATGGGTAACCTCGATGCTCTTTCGACTGCGACGCACGCTATACCAGAACAGCGCGCCGCACCAATCCCACAAATGAAAACGGGCGGCCTGAGCCGCCCGTCGCGATACCGTCAGGCTTAGCCTGCGGTACCTGCCAGCGGATCGCTGATGCCCATCACGTAGAACCCGATCAGGCCGATGATGCCGGCCAGGATGAGGTAGTAGAGGGTCGGCAGCATGGTCTTGCGCAGGGTGATCCCTTCGCGACCGAGCAGGCCTACCGTGGCCGAAGCCGCCACCACGTTGTGAATGGCGATCATGTTGCCCGCCGCCGCACCCACCGACTGCAGCGCTACCATCAGTGCACCGGACAGGCCGAGCAGCCCCGCGGTGTTGAACTGGAACTGCGACAGCATCAGGTTGGAGACGGTGTTGGAACCGGCGATGAAGGCGCCCAGCGCACCGACTGCCGGAGCGAAGAACGGATAGACCGAGCCGACGCTGTTGGCCACCAGCTGCGCCATGGCCACCGGCATGGACACCAGATCGGAGCCGTTCACGCCCGA
>DNMQ01000401.1 GCA_003488145.1 Pseudomonas sp. | reverse complement strand
CGAGGAAGTTGCGCATCTGCCCGGACATGTTGCCGAAGCGGGTCGGGGTGCCAAAGATGATTCCGTCGTAGTCCGGCAGCTCGTTCGGATCGGCGATATCGGCTGGCTGATCGACCTTGCCGCCGGCGTTGCGGAAGGCGTCTTCCGGCATGGTTTCCGGCACGCGCTTGATCGTCACCTCCACGCCCGGCACACGGCGCGCGCCTTCGGCTACGGCATTGGCCATCGTTTCGATGTGGCCGTACATGGAGTGATAGAGCACGAGAATCTTCGCCATCTTGCTTTCCTCTTTCGGTGGGTGAGTCTGAATAAAGTTGTGGATGGGATAACGCGCAGGCGGGTCGTTCCGCCGGCGGCGTTAGAGCGATTCGACCAGCACGACTTCGCTGTCTTCCACGGCCCTGACGCTCAGCCGTGTCTCATCACGCACGGCCACACCATCGCCGGCGGCAACCGCGAGTCCGTTGACCTCGATCTGGCCGCTGGCCGGCACCAGGTACACCCGGTGCCCGGCGGCAATTTCGTAGTCCGCGCTCTGCCCTGCTGCAAGCGTAGCCGCTGCCAGCCTGGCTTCAGCACGAATCGGTAGCGCCTCGTCATCGCCGGGCAGGCCACTGGCGAGCGTGACGAAGGCGCCGGCGCGCTCGCCGTTGGGGAACTGGCGAGTGCCCCAGGCCGGCGGCAGCCCGGTCTGCTGCGGGTGAATCCAGATCTGGAAGATGCGTGTCTCCACATCCTCCAGGTTGTACTCGCTGTGCACGATGCCGGTGCCGGCGCTCATCACCTGCACATCGCCGGCGACGGTACGGCCACGGTTGCCGAGGCTGTCTTCATGGGTAATGGCGCCCTGGCGGACGTAGGTGATGATTTCCATGTCCCGGTGCGAGTGCGGTTCGAAGCCGGACTGCGGCGCGATGCTGTCGTCGTTCCAGACGCGAAGACGACCCCAGCGCATGCGCTCGACGTCGTGATAACCAGCAAAGGAAAAGTGGTGGCGCGCGTTCAGCCAGCCGTGCTGCGCATGGCCAAGCTGGGCATATGGACGTAGTTCGGTCATCTCGCTCTCCACAGATCGGGGCACCGGGACGAACCCGGCCAATGAGGGAGATGATCCATTCAATCAGATCAATATTGTTTGCAATTTTCAGCCAATAAACATCGATTAAATCGATACGTATGCAGCCGAACTGGCTTCGACAATCTGGCGTAGCGACCAGTCTCTTGCCCGTAGCGTATTTACCTGCCACAAAGCGCTCCCCTCTTTCAGCTTTCAGGAAGCGCATGAATGAACGATGAGTTGCTGGTCGAAGACATTCAGCTCGGCGATGGCAAAGCGGTGGTCAAGGGTGCGCTGATCACCACCCAATACCGCGGCACGCTGAGCGACGGCACGCTGTTCGACAGCTCCTACGAGCGCGGCAAACCCTTCCAATGCGTGATCGGCACCGGTCGGGTGATCAAGGGTTGGGACATCGGGCTGATGGGCATGCGGGTCGGCGGCAAGCGCAGGCTGTTCGTGCCGGCGCAGCTGGGCTATGGCGAGCGCCAGGTCGGCGCGCATATTCCGCCCAATTCGGATCTGCACTTCGAGATCGAGCTGCTCGAAGTGCTGACGCGAGACGACTGATCAGCCTCTCTGACGACCCCTGCGGGCCGCCAGAAAGTCGCGCGTATCAGGCCTCGCTGGCGAGGTCCGGGCGCGCCACACCGTGGGGATACTGCTCCCGATAGCGCGCCAACCAGACGGCCCCGGCCGGATCTTCCCAGGCGTGACGGTGCAACAGCGCCATGCCATCCGGATCGTTCAGCAGGCGCCAACGCGCCGCCTCGGCATCCGCGCCGTCCGGGCCGACCGCCAGCACCTGACCGAGGCGCTGCTCGCGCAAACGCTCGGCGCCGCTGACCACCCTGGCATGCCGGGCGCGCGCCATGGCACAGACCAGCGCGTTGTACAGCGGATCGACCACCGCCACGAGGAAGCCATGGCGCAAGGCAACCGCCTGGTTCTGCTGCTGGTACAGGTCGGTATTGGCCAGCTCGGTGGGCGGTGCGTATTCCTCCGGGATCAGGAACAGCTTGCTGCGCCGCGCGGCCAGGCCGAGACCGGTACGGCTGGTGATCACCGATACCGGCGCCGACAGGATCAGCGATACCACGATCGGCGCCAGCCACCAGAGAAAGGCTGCATCCAACCAGGCGACCAATGCCGTCCAGAGCACACCGATGACGATCTGCGAGCCATGCCGGCGCAGGGCCTCACCCCAAGGGGTTGCGTTATCGCCGCGCTGCGGAGAGTTCCACTGCACCGACCAGCCGAGGAAGGCCGCAGTGACGAACACGCTGTGGAAGAGCATGCGCACCGGCGCCAGCAGCACCGAGAACAGCGTTTCGATCAGCATCGACAGCAGCACCCGCAGCCGCCCGCCATAGGCTTCAGCTCCCTGAATGCAGACCAGCAGCACGCTGAGCAGCTTGGGCAGAAACAGCAGTGTCATGGTCGCCGAGAACAGCGCGATGGCTTCCTGCGGGTGCCAGCGCGGCCACAGCGGGTAAAGCTGGTTCGGCTGCAGGAAGTACTCCGGCTCCATCAGCGTATGGATCGCCAGCAGGCCGGTGGACAGCAGCAGGAAGAGAAACCACAGCGGCGCCGACAGGTAGGACATCACCCCGGTGAGGAACACCATGCGATGCACCGTGTGTACTCCGCGTACCATGAACAGGCGGAAGTTCATCAGGTTACCGTGGCACCAGCGACGATCACGCTTGAGTTCGTCGAGCAGGTTCGGCGGCAGCTCCTCGTAACTGCCCGGCAGGTCGTAGGCGATCCACACGCCCCAGCCGGCGCGGCGCATCAGCGCGGCTTCGACGAAGTCGTGGGAGAGGATCGCCCCGGCGAACGAGCCGGTGCCGGGCAACGGCGCCAACGCGCAGTGCTCGATGAACGGCTTCACGCGAATGATCGCGTTGTGGCCCCAGTAATGCGATTCACCCAGCTGCCAGAAGTTGAGCCCGGCGGTGAACAGCGGACCGTAGACGCGCGTGGCGAACTGCTGCAGCCGCGCATAGAGCGTGTCCATGCCCGACGCCTTGGGCGCGGTCTGGATGATGCCGGCGTTGGGGTTGGCCTCCATCAATCGCACCAGGCTGGTCAGACATTCGCCGCTCATCACGCTGTCGGCGTCCAGCACCACCATGTAGCGGTAGCTGCTGCCCCAGCGACGGCAGAAGTCGTCGATGTTGCCGCTCTTGCGCTTCACGCGGCGCCGGCGGCGACGGTAGAAGATGTGACCGAAGCCATCCACCGCACGGCACAACTCGACCCAGGCCTTCTGCTCGGCAACACAGGTGTCGGGGTCGTTGCTGTCGCTGAGCACGAAGATGTCGAAATGCTCGAGTTCACCGGTTGCCTTGAGCGACTCGTAAGTCGCGCGCAGGCCGGCGAACACACGCGGCACGTCCTCGTTGGCAATCGGCATCACCAGCGCCGTACGCGCCTCGGCCGGTATCGGTTCGGTGCCGGGGCTGCTGGCCGAGATGCTGTAACGGTCCTTGCCGCGCAGCAGCTGGAAGAAGCCCATCAGCGCGGTCCAGAAGCCCACCGAGACCCAGCAGAACAGCAGTGCGAAGAGCAGCAGGATGCTCGTCTGCACCACATAGGGAAGGATCTGCCGAGCTGATTCGGACAGCGGCTGGACGAACACTTCCTGCATGTCGACCAGGAACCAGCCCTGGTAAGGCAGCACCGCCTTCATCTGCCAGGTGGCAAAGGCGGTCTGGCCGAGCATCAGCACCAGCAGTGCCGCACGGCGCAGCGCCGCGACCCGGCGCCAGCGCGCCTCGTCGAGCGGCTGCGGACTGGGCTCGAAGTGACGCCGCGGCGGCGTGCGGCCCAGCATCCGGCGCCAACCGCGGCGCAGAATATTGGTATGCCAGGGCTCCGGCACCATGCGTGTGCGCACGATCGGCGGGGTCGACTGCACATAGGCGCGGCCCTGGTGGTCCTCGGCGATTACGCCGGCGCGGTCGAACAGATCGCCCCAGCCAAGCCGCAGTCGCGCGACCACCGAGTCGAGCAGACGCCGCGACGGGCTGCGCTGCGCGCTGGTCTCGGCAGACAGTTCATCATGCAGCGCGAACAGGCCGCCCCGCTCGGCCGCCTGCCGGTATCTGGCCGGGTCCTCGACGTCGTTCAGCGCCAGGCCATCGCAATAGCCTTCAGCCATGCGGTTCATTGCGTCCTGCTCATTCATGGGGAGGAATCTGGTAGGTCCAGGTTTCGGAAAGGGTCTT
>DNMQ01000402.1 GCA_003488145.1 Pseudomonas sp. | reverse complement strand
CTGTTGGTCGGCGTGCTCGGGCAGTTCGGGCTGATGTTGCTGGCGGCGCTGCTCCTGCTAGCCGCGGTGGCGCTCAAGCACTTCCTGATGTCCTGGCGCGAGGTAAACGGCGCCGGTCGGCCCGGTGCCGAGCACGCGGAAAGCCCGAAGCGGCCGGTGGGCGGCAACCCGTTCAGCGGCCTGACGCGGGTGCTGGGATCGCGCTATCTGCTGGGCGTCGCGGTGTTCGTGCTGTTGCTGACCACGGCCAGCACCTTCCTCTATTTCGAGCAGGCGCGCCTGGTTGCCGAGCTGTTTCCCGACCGTGTCGAGCAGGTGCGGGTGTTCGGCGCCATCGATTTCGTGGTGCAGGCCGGGGCGCTGCTGTCGCAGTTGTTCATCACCGGGCGCATCGCCCAGCGTCTGGGCGTGCGCGTGCTGCTTGCCGCCGTGCCGGCGCTGGTCTGTTTGGGCTTCGTCGGGTTGGCGCTGGCGCCGACCTTCGCCGTGCTGGCGGCGGTGATGATCGTGCGCCGGATCGGCGAATACGCCTTCGTCCGCCCGGGGCGCGAGATGCTTTTCGCGCCGCTGGATGCGCAGAGCAAGTACAAGGCGAAGAACTTCATCGACACCGTGGTCTATCGCGGCGGCGATGCCCTGAGCGGCTGGGCCAAGAGCCTGCTCGACAGCCTCGGCCACGGCGCCTGGCTGGTGGCCGTGGTGGGCGCCGTCTGCGCCGCGATCTGGGGCGTGGTGGGCTGGTTTATCGGCGGCCAGGCCGATCGTAAAGCGGCGGTGCAGTCTGCTCCCGGACGAAGCCGCTGAACCTCGACCCCGCGTACGCCTCGAACTCTAGTAGGTACGTCATCTATCAGGAGTACTCGTATGCATGTTCAGGTCAACAGCAACCACATTCCCGGCAGTGTCGAATTGCATGAGTGGGTCGGCACGACGGTAGAGGATCGGCTCGAGCGCTTCGACGATTTTCTCACCCGTGTGGAAGTGCATATCAGCGACGAGAATGCGCAGAAGGCGGGTGCCGACGACAAGCGCTGCCAGATCGAGGCGCGGCCGAAGGGGCATCAGGCGGTGTCGGTCACGCACAAGGCCGAATCGCTGCAGCTGGCGGTCGATGGCGCGGCCGACAAGATGCAGCACGCGTTGGAGAACCTGATGGGCAAGTTGGACACTCGCGTGCAATCCAGTGGCGAACTGAACGATCCGCTGCTGGACGAGCCGCCGCAATCCGTCAAGGACGCGATGCTGGAAGAGGAGTTCCTGGAGAAGCAGAGCGAGCTCGACAAGTGAGCACGACGCCCCGGCTGCGGTCGGGGCGACTCGCACTACTCAGATCTTCCCGCGTCTCGCATCGCGATGATGCAGCAGGCGATATCACTCGATCCGTCCCGGTTTACAGACATGCAGATCATCCTCGTGCGGCACGGCAGACCCGACCATGGCGCGGCACGCTGGAGCACGCCGATCGGGATGAAAGCCTGGGTTGCGCGTTACAACGCCGCGGCGGTGGCCACGGGCGAGCGTCCGGATAGCCTGGTGGAGCTTGGCGGGTCGGTGGGCATCGTGGTGTGCAGTTCGTTGCAGCGCTGTGTCGAATCGCGCTCCCAGCTGGCCTGCGATTGTTGCCAGGAGCCCGATCCGCTGTTTGCCGAGGCCCATCTGCCCTATCCGGACTGGGGCCTGCCATTGCTGCCCTCGCGGTTCTGGCGACTGGTATTCCGTGGCGCCTGGTTTCTCGGCTTCTCCAGCCACACCGAGCCTGTCGGCGAATCAACCGAACGAGCCCGTGCGGCGGCGGATCGGCTGATCGCACTCGCTGAGGAACATGGCAGCGTGCTGCTGATGGGCCACAAGATCATGAACGCGCTGATCGCTCGCGAGCTGCGCCGACGGGGCTGGAAGGGCCCCATGTTTCCGCTGCTTTCGGGCTACTGGCAGCCGAGCCGTTACACCCGGGCATAGCTCAGAAAAAACATCAGGAGGTCGATGGCCCCTTCACAGTTGCAAGGCGGCGAGAGCCGCTTTGGCTTGCCAGATGAAACGTTTCAGCTAACGTGTGCGGGAGGCATAACAATAAAGGGAACACTCATGACACGTTTGCAACGCCTGCTCGGCCTGAGCATCTGCCTGGCGACTCCAGCCATGGCCTGGGAACAGGTTCTGATCGACCACGACAAGCCCGCGAAAAACTGGCGCGTCACCAGCGAGGAACTGGGCATCGATTCGGCAAAGCCGTTTTCGGTCAGCATGCGCACGCTGCACGGCGGGCGGCAGGAAGGGGTCAGCCTGATCGAGATCGACAATGGCACCATGCGCATGACAGTCGTCCCCACGCGTGGCATGAACGTGCTCGAAGCGGTTGCCGGTGACGTCCGGCTGGGTTGGGATTCGCCGGTGCAGGAGGTGGTCAATCCGGCCTTCATCGAACTCAACGGGCGCGGCGGTCTGGGATGGCTCGAGGGCTTCAACGAGCTGGTGACCCGCTGTGGCTTCGAATGGGTCGGGCATCCGGGCGAGGACAACGGTGAGCTGCTTACGCTGCATGGCCGTGCAGCCAACATTCCGGCTTCACGCGTTGTGCTGACCATTGACGAAGAGCCGCCGTACGCCATCCGCCTGCGCGGCGAGTTGCAGGAAAAGGCTTTCAAGAAGCTCGACTTCGCCATTCACACTGAACTCAGCACCGAGCCGGGGCGTGCCGGCTTCTCGCTGCACGACACCCTGACCAACCAGGGCGACTATGCCAAGGAATATCAGGCGCTGTACCACACCAACTTCGGCACGCCGCTGCTGGAGGAAGGGGCGCACTTCGTTGCGCCGGTCAAGCAGGTATCGCCGTTCAACCCGCGCGCGGCGAAGGAACTGAACGACTGGCAGCGCTACCGCGGGCCCACCAGGGACTACGACGAGACGGTATTCAACCTGGTGCCGTATGCCGACGAGCAAGGCGAAACCCTCACCATGCTGCACAACCGTGCCGGCAGCCTGGGGGTCAGCGTGGGCTTCAATACCGGCGAGCTGCCGGTTTTCTCGCTGTGGAAGAACACCGATACCGAG
>DNMQ01000403.1:1764-3063 GCA_003488145.1 Pseudomonas sp. | reverse complement strand
CACGGCCGCGATCGGCGTCGAGCTGCAACGGCGCAACCAGCTCGACGCGCCGGACTACGCGATCAACGCCGGCGGCATCATCGAGGTCTACTACCAGCGCACCGCCGGCAGCGCCGCGCAGATCGACGCTCATGTGAACGCCATCGGCGACACCCTGCGCGAGATATTCACCCGCTCCGCTGCCAGCGGCGAGCCGACCTCGGTAATCGCCGATCGCCTGGCGCTGGAGCGCCTGCACGCCGGCGGCGTACCGCAGGTCGCGACGCTGCAGCGGCAGGCCTCATGACGGCACATGGCCGGTCGCCCGAGTGCGCCGGCCTTCGCTGAGCGGGGCGGCGGGCTCTGATCGCCAGCGCCGTGCCCGCTCCGTTCGTTCGCACCATCCCTGACAAAAACAACAAGCAGGAATCCGCAATGACCGATAAAACCAGCCTCGCGGCCGGCACCTTCGCCGGCGCGCGCGCACGCATCCAGGACAACGCCAGCCGAGGCCTGTGGTCCTCTCGCTGGGTGTTCTTCCTCGCCGCCACCGGCTCCGCTGTGGGCCTGGGCAATATCTGGAAATTTCCCTACGTGACCGGGCAGAACGGCGGCGGCGCCTTCGTTCTGGTCTATCTCGCCTGCATCCTGTTGATCGGCATTCCGCTGCTGATGGCCGAGGTAATGATCGGCCGCCGCGGTCGGGCGAATCCTGATGGCGCCGTCGCTCGGCTGGCCCGTGAAGCCGGAGCCAGTTCGCGCTGGCGCGTGGTCGGCTGGCTCGGCGGGCTGACCGGCTTTCTGATCCTGAGTTTCTATCTGGTGGTGGCTGGCTGGGCGCTGGCCTATGTGCCGGCGACCTTCAGCGGCGGCTTCGCTGGGGTCAGCGGCGAGGCCAGCGGTGAGCTGTTCGGCGCGCTGCTGGCGGACCCGCTGCGCCTAGTGGTCTGCGCCACGCTGGTGCTGGCGGCGACCATGCTGATCGTCGGCTTCGGCGTGCGCGGCGGGCTGGAGCGATCGCTGCGCTTTCTGATGCCAGGGCTGTTCGTGCTGATGCTGGTGCTGGTCGTCTACGCCGCCATCGAAGGCGAATTCGCCCAGGCGCTGCAGTTTCTCTTCGTCCCGGATTTCTCCGCGCTGACCGCGCAGAGCGTGCTGATCGCCCTCGGTCATGCCTTCTTCACCCTGAGCCTGGGCTGCGGCGCGATGATGGTCTACGGCTCCTACCTGCCGGAAGGCACCTCCATCGCCAAGACCTCGATTCTGGTGGCGCTGGCCGATACCGCGGTGGCGCTGCTGGCCGGCCTGGCGATCTTCCCG
>DNMQ01000403.1:0-1692 GCA_003488145.1 Pseudomonas sp. | reverse complement strand
CAGCTGTTCGGCAAGACCTTCTTCGACACCCTGGACTACCTGACCACCAACTGGCTGATGCCGTTGGGCGGGCTGGGCACGGTGCTGTTCACCGGCTGGGTGCTGCAAAAACAGGTGGTCAGCGAAGCGATCGGCATTCGTAGTAACGGCCTGTTCCTGGCCTGGTGGAACCTGCTGCGCTACGGCACTCCGGTGGCCATCGTGCTGGTGTTCCTCAACCTCATGGGCTTGATCTAGCGGATCACGGTCGTCCGTGCAATACGCGCAGGTGGGCTGAAGCCCACCTTACAAGAATGCTGCGGGCTTCTCAGGAAGCCGTTTTGGTGGGCTCAGGTCCTTCCCATAGCAGGCCGACGCAGGCCTTCATGGGGTGGGCTTCAGCCCACCTTTTTTATGAGCGATCCCATGCGCCAAATGACATGTGCGGCAGCTTGTCGCACCAGGCTGTCAGCTTTTCGTTACGGCTGGCAAGCCGCCGGGCCAGGCTTTTCAGCAAAAAAGTTGCTGTAAGGAAAACCTGACAGCAGGGCTGGGGCCAGCCGCTTTCCGTGCCCGTAAACAGCATTGTTCGCCGCCCTGGCCTGGGGTGTGATGGGGCCAGCCAAGCCGTGCAGCGGCAGTCCTCACAACAATAATCAGGAGGCGATATGAACGCCGTGAACAAGATTGAACAGCACAACCCCATCGGCACCGACGGCTTCGAGTTCGTCGAATTCACCGCGCCGAATGCCGAAGGCATCGAGCAGCTGCGCACGCTGTTCACCCAGATGGGCTTTACCGAAACCGCCAAGCACCGCTCCAAGGAGGTCTGGCTGTTCCAGCAGCACGACATCAACATCGTGCTCAACGGCAGCCCCACCGGGCATGTGCGCGAGTTCGGCGAGAGGCATGGCCCGAGCGCCTGCGCCATGGCCTTCCGGGTGAAGAATGCCGCGCAGGCCGCCGCCTACGTCGAATCCCAGGGCGCCAAGCTGGTCGGCAGCCACGCCAACTTCGGCGAGCTGAACATCCCCTGCGTCGAAGGCATCGGCGGCTCGCTGCTGTATCTCGTCGACCGCTACGGTGACAAGAGCATCTACGACGTCGACTTCGAATACATCGAAGGCCGTACGCCGAACGACAACGCCGTCGGCCTGATGTGCATCGATCACCTGACCCACAACGTCAAGCGCGGGCAGATGGATGTCTGGTCCGGTTTCTACGAGCGCATCGCCAACTTCCGCGAGATTCGCTACTTCGACATCGAAGGCAAGCTGACCGGCCTGTTCTCCCGCGCCATGACCGCGCCCTGCGGCAAGATCCGCATCCCGATCAACGAGTCGGCCGACGACAAGTCGCAGATCGAGGAATTCATCCGCGAATATCACGGCGAGGGCATCCAGCACATCGCACTGTCCACCGACGATATCTACGAGACCGTGCGCCGCCTGCGTGCCAACGGCGTGGATTTCATGACCACCCCGGACACCTACTACGAGAAGGTCGATACCCGCGTCGCTGGCCATGGCGAGCCAACCGATGTGCTGCGCGAGCTGAACCTGCTGATCGACGGCGCGCCGGGGGACGACGGCATCCTCCTGCAGATTTTCACCAACACGGTGATCGGCCCGATCTTCTTCGAAATCATCCAGCGCAAGGGCAACCAGGGCTTCGGCGAAGGCAACTTCAAGGCGCTGTTCGAATCCATCGAGG
>DNMQ01000404.1 GCA_003488145.1 Pseudomonas sp. | reverse complement strand
GAGAAGCTGCGTGCCGGCGGCGCGGGCATCCCGGCGTTCTACACCAGGACCGGCTACGGCACCCTGGTGGCAGAAGGCAAGGAAACCCGCCAGTTCAAGGGCGAGTGGTACGTGATGGAGGAATCCCTCACCGCCGACCTGGCCCTGGTCAAGGCGTGGAAGGCCGACAAGGCCGGCAACCTGCTGTTCCGCAAGACCGCGCGCAACTTCAACCCGCTGGCAGCGATGGCCGGCGAGGTCTGCGTCGTCGAGGTGGAGGAGATCGTCGAGACCGGCGAGCTGGACCCGGACCAGATCCACCTGCCGGGCATCTATGTGCATCGCATCGTGCACAACCCGAGCCCGGAAAAACGCATCGAAAAACGCACGGTGAGGAGCTGAGAGCATGGCCTGGACACGTGAACAGATGGCGCAACGCGCCGCCCAGGAGCTGCAGGACGGCTTCTACGTCAACCTCGGCATCGGCCTGCCTACCCTGGTGGCCAACTACATCCCCGAAGGCATGGACGTCTGGCTGCAGAGCGAGAACGGCCTGCTCGGCATCGGCCCCTTCCCGACCGAGGAAGAGATCGACCCGGACCTGATCAACGCCGGCAAGCAGACCGTCACCGCCCTGCCCGGTTCGAGCTTCTTCGACAACGCGCAGAGCTTTGCCATGATCCGCGGCGGCCACATCAACCTGGCCATCCTCGGCGCCATGCAGGTGTCGGAAAAGGGCGACCTGGCCAACTGGATGATCCCCGGCAAGATGGTCAAGGGCATGGGCGGCGCGATGGATCTGGTGGCCGGCGTCAAGCGCGTCGTAGTGCTGATGGAGCACACCGCCAAGGGCGGCGCACACAAGATCCTGCCGGCCTGCGACCTGCCACTGACCGGTCTCGGCGTGGTCGACCGGATCATCACCGACCTCGGCGTGCTGGACGTCACCGAGCAGGGCCTGAAGCTGGTGGAGCTGGCCGAAGGCGTCAGCTTCGAGGAGCTGCAAGAGGCGACCGGCAGCCCGATCCAGCGCTGAAACCTGGGTGCGGGAAGGACGCCGGAGCATACCCTCCCCGCCGCGTCTTCCCGCCTGCCCTGAACGCAACAAGCCGGCGGCGCGCCAGCACTGGCCAGTCACTTAGGCGCCCGTATACTGCGGCATTGGCCGGCCTGCGAGGCCGCTTCTCCTGTGTCGTTCGAGTGCACCCTTTCCCGGAGCCAGGCCGCGCGCCTGGCCCTCGCGTTACGCCCCGGCGTAGCGCCTTTTTATTCGGAGTCCGTCATGCAAGACGTCGTCATCGTAGCTGCAACCCGCACCGCCATCGGCAGTTTCCAGGGCGCGCTGGCCAATGTGCCGGCGGTCGAACTCGGCGCCACCGTGATCCGCGCGCTGCTGGAAAAAACCGGCATCGACCCGGCCCAGGTCGATGAAGTCATCCTCGGTCATGTGCTCACCGCCGGCGCCGGTCAGAACACCGCGCGCCAGGCCTCGATCAAGGCCGGCCTGCCCCACGCGGTACCGGCCATGACACTGAACAAGGTCTGCGGCTCGGGCCTCAAGGCCGTGCATCTGGCCGTGCAGGCGATCCGCTGCGGCGACGCCGAGGTGGTCATCGCTGGCGGCATGGAGAACATGAGTCTGGCGCCCTACGTCCTGCCCGGCGCGCGCACCGGCCTGCGCATGGGCCACGCGCAGATCGTCGACACCATGATCACCGATGGCCTGTGGGATGCCTTCAACGACTACCACATGGGCATCACCGCGGAGAACCTGGCCGACAAGTACGGCATCGACCGCGCCCAGCAGGACGCCTTCGCCGCGCAGTCGCAGCAGCGTGCCGCGGCGGCCATGGAAAGCGACCGCTTCGATGCCGAGATCACTCCGGTCATGATTCCCCAGCGCAAGGGCGACCCGCTCGCCTTCGCCCGTGACGAGCAGCCCCGCGCCAGCACCACCGCCGATTCCCTCGGCGGCCTGCGCGCAGCGTTCAAGAAGGACGGCAGCGTCACCGCCGGCAATGCTTCGACCCTCAATGACGGCGCCGCTGCGGTGGTGCTGATGAGCGCCAGCAAGGCCGAGGCCCTGGGCCTGCCGGTGTTGGCGAAGATCGCCGGTTACGCCAACGCCGGCGTCGACCCGGCGATCATGGGCATCGGCCCGGTTTCCGCCACTCGCCGCTGCCTGGAAAAAGCCAACTGGTCGCTGGCTGAACTGGACCTGATCGAAGCCAACGAAGCCTTCGCGGTGCAGGCGCTGTCGGTGGGTAAGGAATTGGGCTGGGATGCCGATAAGGTCAACGTGAACGGCGGCGCCATTGCCCTCGGCCACCCGATCGGCGCCTCGGGCTGCCGCATCCTGGTGACCCTGCTGCACGAGATGCAGCGCCGCGATGTTCGCAAGGGCCTGGCAACACTGTGCATCGGTGGTGGCCAGGGAGTAGCCTTGGCAGTCGAACGCCCCTGAGCGCACCGTCGCGGCAGGGCATGCTGGCAGACACGCGCCCGGTTCGCCGGGCGCGACAGAGGATGATCGGAAGAATCATGGCGAAACAGACCTACAGTATTTCCGACCTGGCCAATGAGCTGGATATCACCACTCGCGCCATCCGCTTCTACGAAGAACAGGGCATGCTCACGCCGACCCGCCGCGGTCAGGAACGCATCTATTCACCCAAGGATCGCGTCGCGCTGAAGCTGATCCTGCGCGGCAAGCGCATCGGCTTTTCGCTGGCTGAATGCAAGACGCTGATCGAGCTCTACGATCCCAAGGCCGGCAACCAGAAGCAGCTGAACATCATGCTGCAGATGATCGCCGAGCGGCGCCAGCAGCTGGAGCAGCAACTGCTCGACATCCAGCAGATGCAGCTGGAGCTGGACACCGCCGAGGAGCGCTGCCGCAGCGCCCTGGAAAGCACCCTGGCCAAGCAAGCCGCCAGCTGATCCGACGCCCTTTTCGCCTGCCTCTCATCCGGCGTTGCGCCCTGCGCACGCCGGATTTGTTTGTCCGCCAGTCAGCCATAGCGCCTGTCCACGGATATGGACATGTTCCAGAATTCCGGACACCGCCGCATGTTCACCTGAGCAGTGTCTGCCGCAGCGGACACCGCTATCGCCCTGCAATCATCCGAATGCCGCTGCAGAGCGCGCCTTTCCTCGTCCGCGGGCGATAGGCACAGAACCTGCAATCCAGCCTACGACGCCAGAACAAACCAAAGAACAAGACTGGCGCCGGATCGGCAGCATCGGCTCGGCCTCTGTTCTTGTTCTGGCCTGTTAACGCCCTCGACCCACGGGCGGTTACGCGTCCTCCCTCGGGCACCAGAACAACAACAAGAAGGAAACCTGCATGTCGACCAAGAACAAACTCTCCCGTATCGCCTGCGCCATCGGCGCCACCACCCTGCTCGGCGCCAGTCTGTTCAGCGGCGTCGTCAGTGCCGCGGAGAAGATTCGCTGGCAGGTGCCGCTGGCCTTCCCCTCGCACCGGATCGGCCTCTCCACCCCGGTCAAGCACCTTTCCGAATCGCTCAAGGCCGTGTCGGGCGGTGATATCCAGCTGCGCTACTACGAGCCGGGCGAGCTGGTGCCGCCGTTCGAGATCATGGATGCGGTGAGCAGCGGCAAGTACCCGGCCGGCTACACCTGGATCGGCTACGACCAGGGCACCATTCCGGCCCTGCCGCTGTACTCCGGCGCGCCGTTCAACATGGAGCCGCCGGCGCACCTGGCCTGGTACTACCAGGGCGACGGCAAGAAGCTGCTCGAGGAAATCTACGCCCAGCGCAATATCCACCCGATGCTGTGCAGCATCATCGGCCCAGAAGGCGCCGGCTGGTTCGCCAAGCCCATCGAGAAGCTGGAGGACTTCGACGGCCTGCGCATCCGCTTCGCCGGTATCGGCGGCAAGGTGCTGGAAAAGCTCGGCGCCTCGGTGACCATGGTGCCGGGCGGCGAGATCTACCAGGCGCTGGAGCGCAAGACCATCGACGCCACCGAGTTCTCGCAGCCGGCGGTGGACAAGATGCTGGGCCTGGACCAGATCATCAAGAACTACATCATGCCCGGCTGGCACCAGACGCTGACCACCTCGCACCTGCTGGTCAACAAGGACGTCTGGGACAAGCTCAAGCCGGAAAGCCGCGCGCTGATCGAGATGGGATGCGAGTCGGCCACCCTCAAGGGCTTTGCCGAAAGCGAGTGGGCCCAGCCGACCGCGCTGCGTGACTACCAGAAGCAGGGCGTGAAGGCCCAGGTGCTGCCTGAGCCGGTACTGCGCGAGCTGCAAAAGGTCACCGACGAGGTGCTCGACGAGATGGCCGCCAAGGACGAGATGTTCAAGCGCGTGCTGACCAGCCAGCGTGAGTTCATGCAACACCACTCGATCTGGCACGGCATGGGCTATCTGCCGCGCGACTTCTACAAGTACGACTGACGGCTGCCTGCTGTGACCTGTGCGGTGAGTGGGTTGAGGCAATGAGCGGCAACGCCATATCGGGGCCATGGGCGCCGAAATTGACCAACCAGACTTACCAAACAGGCCACTAACCCGCGGGCACGGCGACGTGCCCGCCTCCTATCCCTGTGCCGAGATTCCGAGGTCCGCCGTGTCCTTCAAGCCCGTCTCTCCCGATGCGCCAGCGCCCGACGCGCTGCCGTACAACCGTATTTCGCGGCGGTTGGATCGCCTGCTGGTCGCCATCGGCCAGGCCAGCGCCTGGCTCTGGCTGGCGGTTCTGCTGGTCGTGCTGGCCAATGTGTTCAGCCGCTTTGCCCTCTCGCGCGGCTCCATCGCGCTGGAGGAAATGTCCTGGCATCTGTTCGGCGCCGCGCTGATGCTTGCCCTCGCCTATGCCGTGGTGCGCGACGACCATGTGCGCGTCGATGTGCTGAGCGAACGCTTCAGCCTGCGCAGTCGCGCCTGGATCGAGCTGGTCACCATCGTGCTGCTGGCCCTGCCAGTGATCGCGCTGATGATCGATGCGCTGATTCCCTACGCCTACAAGGCCTACCTCTACAACGAACGCTCCCAGGCACCCAGCGGGCTGCCCCATCGCTTCATCTTCAAGAGCGTGCTGCCCATCGGCCTCGCCCTGGTAGCGCTGGCGCTGCTGTCCCGCGCGTTGCGCTGCAGCACCCTGCTGTTCAATTTCCCGCGGGCCCTGACGGCCCCCTCGGACGAGCGCGACCGCACTCGTTCGCAGCCCTGATGGAGTAGTCGCAATCATGGGTCTGGAAGAAATCCTCGTCATCGCCATGTTCGCCAGCTTCATGGGCCTGCTGCTGCTCGGCTTCCCGGTCGCCTGGTCGCTGGCCGGCATCGGCCTGCTGTTCGCCGTGGTCGGCTATGTGCTGGTGGAACACTTCGACGCCAGTCTCTGGTTTACCTGGGACGGCACCATCGGCGTGCTCGACGCGCGCATCTACGGAATCGTCGCCAACGAGCTGATGGTGGCCCTGCCGCTGTTCATCTTCATGGGCATCATGCTCGACCGCTCCGGCATCGCCGAACGCCTGATGCACAGCCTGGTGCGCGTGCTCGGCCCGCTGCGCGGCGGCTACGCGGTGACAGTGGTAGTGGTCGGCATCCTGCTCGCCGCCTCCACCGGCATCGTCGGCGCCTCGGTGGCGCTGCTCGGCATGCTCTCCATCGGGCCGATGCTGCAGGCCAATTACAACAAGAGCCTGGCGGTGGGCACCGCCTGCTCGGTGGGCACCCTGGGCATCCTGATTCCGCCGAGCATCATGCTGGTGCTGATGGCCGACCGCCTCGGCACCTCGGAAGCCTCGGTGGGCAAACTGTTCATGGGCGCGTTGATCCCGGGAATGATGCTGGCGCTGATGTACATCCTCTACATCGTGGTCGCCGCCTGGCTGAAGAAGGACTTCGCCCCGGCCCCGGTCAACCGGCCGAAACTCGACGCCCGTGCCCTGCTCGACGTGTTCTGGGCCGTGGTGCCGCCGCTGGCACTGATCTTCGCTGTGCTCGGCTCGATCTTCTTCGGTATCGCCACCACCACCGAGGCCTCCGCCGTCGGCGCCTTCGGTGCACTGTTGATGGCAGCGGCCAGCCGCCGGCTGAACCTGCCGGTGCTCAAGGATGCGCTGTACCAGACCAGCCGCACCGCCGCGTTCATCTTCGGCATCTTCATCGGCGCCACGGTATTCGCCGCCGTGCTGCGCGGCCTGGGTGGCGACGACGTGATCCGCGCGGCGCTGACCGGCCTGCCGTTCGGCCAGACCGGCGTGCTGCTCACGGTGCTGGCGATCACCTTCCTGTTGGGGTTCTTCCTCGATTGGGTAGAGATCACCCTGATCATCCTGCCGCTGGTAGCGCCGGTGCTGTTCTCCATGGGCGTCGATCCGCTGTGGTTCGCGATTCTCTTCGCGCTCTGCCTGCAGACTTCGTTTCTCACCCCGCCGGTGGGCTTCGCACTGTTCTACATCAAGGGCGTCTGCCCGCCGGGCATCACCACCCGCGATGTCTACCTCGGCGTGCTGCCGTACATCATCATCCAGCTGATCGGTCTGGCCCTGGTGTTCTATTTCGCGCCGCTCGCCACATGGCTGCCCAACGAAGTGTATTCCCAGCCGTGAGCATGCCCGGCTGCCTTGCCCGTGGCAGCCGGGGCCAACCATAATCGGTCGCCCCAGAACGGACCCTGACTGCCCATGAGCATTGCCCGCGACGCACTCGACAACCACGGCCTGATCGTCGGCGTTTCGCCGGAACGCTTCCGTGCCGTGGCCATGCCTCTGCTGTTCGATCATCTGAACGCGCAGTGCGAGGGCACCATCGCGGTCAACCGCCAGGCGCGCATCGTCTGGATCAACGACAAGTACGCCGAGAAGGTCGGCATTCGCGATCCGGCCAGCGTGCTCGGCAAGGAAATCGAAGAAGTCCTGCCGGCCAGCCGCCTGCGCGAGGTGGTGGAAAGCGGCCTGCCGAGCATCATCGACCTGATGGCCTTCGGCGACGAGCACTTCGTCGTCACGCGCATTCCGCTGCGCGGCGAGGACGGCACCCTGGTCGGCGCGCTGGGCTTCGTGCTGTTCGACCGCGCACGGCATCTCAAACCGCTGATGTCCAAGTACACCAGCCTGCAGACGCAGTTGGTCGCAACGCAGAACGAATTGGCCAAGGCGCGCCGGGCGCGGTACACCATCGCCGGCTTCATCGGTAACAGCCCGGCCGCCAGCGAGATCAAGCGCCAGGCCCGGCGCGCCGCGCAGCTCGATGCCACCGTGCTACTGCGCGGCGAAACCGGCACCGGCAAGGAGCTACTGGCCCAGGGCATCCATAACCTGTCGCCACGGGCGCGCGGTCCCTTCGTCGCGGTCAACGTCGCGGCGATCCCGGAAAGTCTGGTCGAGGCCGAACTGTTCGGCACGGCCCCCGGCGCCTTTACCGGTGCCGACCGCAAGGCGCGCATCGGCAAGTTCGAGGTGGCCAATGGCGGCACGCTGTTCCTCGA
>DNMQ01000248.1 GCA_003488145.1 Pseudomonas sp. | reverse complement strand
ATCCCCCATCCGCGCCTGGGCTTCTACGGCGTGATCGACGAGCGTCTCGATCTCGAGCTGATCGAGCAGGTGGCGCGTATGAAGCCGGAGTGGCAGATCGTGCTGATCGGCCCGGTGGTCAAGATCGACCCGGCCGAGCTGCCGCGCCGCGACAACATCCACTACCTCGGCGGCAAGACCTACGACGAGCTGCCGCAATACCTGTCGGGCTGGGACGTGGCGATCATGCCCTTCGCGCTGAACGAATCGACCCGCTTCATCAGCCCGACCAAGACCCCCGAATACCTCGCCGGCGGCTGTCCGGTGGTGTCCACGCCGATCACCGACGTGGTGCGCACCTACGGCGACACCGGCATCGTGCGCATCGCCGACAGTGCCGAGGCGTTCGTCGCCGCGACAGAAGCCGCCCTGGCCGATGCCGAGGACCGCGATGCGCTGTTGGCCAAGGCCGACGAGATCCTCGGTGATATGTCCTGGGACCACACCTGGAGCCTGATGAAGGAGAAGATGCAATGCGCGATATGACCCCGCAAGACAGCAACCCGGAACGTCTCGGCGGTGGTGCCGGTGAAGAGCCGCAGGCGCGCAGGCGTGGCTTCGATTACCTGATCGTCGGTGCCGGTTTCGCCGGCAGCGTGCTCGCCGAGCGGCTGGCCAGGGGCTTGAACAAGCGCGTACTGGTGGTCGACCGGCGCCCGCACATCGCCGGCAACGCCTACGACTATCACGACGAATCCGGCGTGCTGATCCATCGCTACGGCCCGCACATCTTCCACACCAACGCCCAGCGCATCGTCGACTACCTCTCGCAGTTCACCGAGTGGCGCCCCTATGAGCATCGCGTGCTGGCGCAAGTGGACGGGCAGGAAGTACCAATCCCGATCAACATGACCACGCTGAACAGGCTCTACGGTCTGAACATGACCACCGAAGAGGAAGCGGCAGATTTCCTCGCCAGCCGTGCCGAGCCGGTGGAGAACATCCAGACCAGCGAAGACGTGGTGATCAACGGCATCGGCCGCGAGCTGTACCAGAAGTTCTTCCGCGGCTACACCCGCAAGCAGTGGGGGCTGGACCCGTCGCAGCTGGACAAGTCGGTGACTTCGCGCATCCCCACGCGCACCAACACCGACGACCGCTACTTCACCGATACCTTCCAGCAGATGCCCAAGTACGGCTACACCAAGATGTTCGAGAAGATGCTGGCGCATCCGAACATCAAGGTGATGATCAACACGGACTACCGCGAGATCCGCGACGAGGTTCAGTACGACCACCTGATCTTCTGCGGCCCCATCGATGAATACTTCGATTACCGCTTCGGCAAGCTGCCGTACCGCTCGCTGAAATTCGAGCACAAGCAGCTCGAGCAGGCGCAGTTCCAGGCGGTAGGTACGGTCAACTACCCGAGCGAGGATGTGCCCTACACGCGCATCAGCGAGTACAAGCACCTCACCGGGCAGGCCCATCCGAAGACCAGCATCACCTACGAGTACCCCTCGGCGGAGGGCGATCCCTACTACCCGATCCCGCGGCCGGAGAACGCCGAGCTGTACAAGCGCTATCAGCAGCTGGCGGACCAGACGCCCGGCGTGACCTTCGTCGGCCGCCTCGGCACCTACAAGTACTACAACATGGATCAGGTAGTCGGGCAGGCGCTGGCGCTGTACAAGCGCATCGAGGAAGCCGAGCTGGCAACGCAGCCGCAAGCGGTGCCCGAGCAACTCGGCTGAAGCGCAGCGGTCGTTATGCCTGAGGCTCGCCGCGCGCCGGCGAGTCTTCGGCCACGCGGGCGGCCACCGAGTCATCCATGAGGTAAACGATGCACCATCCCTCCCTGTTCAAGAGTTTTTTCCTTGGCGGTTTCGAGTGTTCCAACCACCGGCGTAGCGACGGTCGGCGTCTCGACCTGATCGCCGCGACCGGCCACGACCGCTGGGCCGCGCACGACTATGCCGAGCTGCACCGCCACGGCCTGCACAGCGTGCGCGACGGTCTGCGCTGGCACCTGATCGAGCGCCAGCCGGGGCAATACGACTGGTCGAGCTTTCTGCCCATGCTGCAGGCGGCGCAGCGCCAGGGCACCCAGGTGATCTGGGATTTGTGCCATTACGGCTGGCCGGACGACATCGATATCTGGCGACCGCAGTTCGTCGAGCGCTTCGCCCGCTATGCTGCGGCAGCCGCGCAGCTGATCAGGGACGAGACCGGTGAGGTGCCGTTCTACGCGCCGCTCAATGAAATCTCCTTCTGGGCCTGGGCCGGCGGCGACGAGGCCTACTTCAACCCGATGGCCCGCGGGCGTGGCTTCGAGCTCAAGCACCAACTGGTGCGCGCCACCATCGCCGCGATGCAGGCGATCCGCGCGGTCGAGCCACGGGCGCGCTTCGTCCAGGTCGATCCGGCCATCCATGTGGTCGCGGGCAACGACCGGCCCGGCCCACAGCGCGACGCCGAGCGCTTCCGCCAATCGCAGTTCGAGGCCTGGGACATGCTATGCGGCGAGCAATGGCCGGGGCTTGGCGGCGCGCCGGAGTACCTCGACGTGCTGGGCATCAACTACTACTCGAACAACCAGTGGTACCACGGTGATGGCCGTACCATCGAGCGCGACAACCCGGACTACCGACCATTCAAGGGCATCCTGCGGGAAATCCATCAGCGTTATGGGAGGCCGTTGCTGATTGCCGAAACCGGCGCCGAAGGCGACGTGCGCGGCGACTGGCTGCGCTATGTCAGCGAGCAGGCGGGTCTGGCGATGCAGGCCGGGGTGCCGGTGGAGGGCATCTGCCTGTATCCGGTGCTGGATTACCCGGGCTGGACCGACGAGCGGCACTGCCCGGTCGGGCTGTTCGGCTTTCCCGACGAAAACGGCAAGCGCTGCGTGCATGAAGGGCTGGCCGACGAACTGCGGCTGCAGCAGATGCGTTTCAGCCACTCCAGTCCGACTCTACAGCTAGCCGAAGCCACGCCATGAACCAGGCGGCCGCCGTGCCTCAGGCCAAGCCGGACGAGCTGCCGCTACCCAGCCGCCCGGTGGCCTTTCTCTGGCATTACATCTGCGCCCGCCCCTGGCATTTCGGTGGCTTGCTGGCGCTGATCATCGGTGCCGCCAGCTGCGCGGTGGCGGTGCAGTACGGCATGAAATTGCTGGTCGATGCGATGGCCCAGGGCACTGCGAATCGCGGCTCGGCCAACGTCTGGTGGCCGCTGGGGTTGTTCATCGGCCTGATCGTCACCGAGAACGTGTTCTGGCGCCTAGGTGGCTGGCTGGGCTGCCGCACCGTGGTCGCCAGCGTGGTGGATATCCGCGTCGACCTGTTCAAGCACCTGACCGGCCACCCGATGCGTTATTTCACCGAGCATTTCGCCGGCTCGCTGGGCAATCGCATCTCTGCCGTTGGCCAGGCGGCTGGCGCCATCTACGGCGGGCTGGCCTGGAAGATCGTGCCGCCGATCGTCGACTTCCTCGGTGCGGTGGTGGTGCTGCTGACGGTGGACGTGCGCATGGCTGTGGCGTTGATCCTGTTCGTCGCCATCGTCGCCGCGCTGATCACCGGGTTCGGTATTCGTGGTCGCTACAAGCATCAGCGCTTTGCCGCGCAATCGGCACGGGTCGGCGGCGAGCTGGTGGATGCAGTCTCCAACGTCTGGACCATCAAGGCCTTCTCCGCCCGTGACCGCGAGGCCGAGCGTCTGGCCCACGAGATCGGCTTCGAAGCCCGTGCCCAGCGGCGCAGCTGGATGTACCTGGAAAAGGCCCGGGTGATGCACGACATCTGCCTGTCGCTGATGGCCGGCGGCATGCTGATCTGGGCGATCCAGCTGTGGGTAGGCGGCGAGGTCACGGCCGGTGACGTCGTGCTGGTAAGCGCGCTGACCTTTCGCATCCTGCACGGCTCGCGGGATCTGGCACTGGCGCTGGTGGATGCCACGCAGCAGATCGGTGCCATCGACGACACCCTGCGCATCATCGTGCAGCCCCATGGCCTGGACGACAGCGATAACCAGCTGATGCTCGCCGAGGGCGACATCACCTTCGAGCGAATCCGCTTCGCCTATCCGGGCCGCGGCGTGGTGTTCGATGGGCTGGAGCTGCACATTCCGGCGGGGCAGAAGGTCGGTGTGGTGGGTTCGTCCGGGGCCGGCAAGTCGACCCTGATCAACCTGATCCAACGCCTCGACGATGTGCAGGACGGCCGCATTCTCATCGACGGCCAGGACATCCGCAGCGTCAGCCAGGACAGCCTGCGCGAGAAGATCGCCGTGGTGCCGCAGGAAACCGCACTGTTCAACCGCAGCATCCGCGAGAACATCCGCTACGGGCGTCCCGACGCCAGCGACGACGAGGTGGTCGAGGCGGCGCGCAGCGCCTTCTGCGACGGCTTCATTCGCGAACTGCCGCAGGGTTACGACACCCTGGTCGGCGAGCGCGGCGTGATGCTTTCCGGCGGCCAGCGCCAGCGCCTGGGTATCGCCCGCGCATTCCTCAAGGACGCACCGATCCTGATTCTCGACGAGGCGACCTCGGCGCTGGATACCCAGTCCGAGGGCGAGATCCAGGCGGCACTCAACCTGCTGGTGCACAACCGCACCGTGGTCGCGGTGGCGCACCGCTTGTCCACGCTTGCGAGCTTCGACCGCGTCATCGTTCTGCGCGACGGCCGCATCGTCGAAGACGGCCCGCCGCAGGAGCTGCGCCGCCACGGCGGTGAGTTCGATGCGCTGTGGCGCATGCAGGCCGACGGCTTCGCCCAGCAAGCCGATCCCAGCGCATGAAACGCGCGGCGGTGACCTCGCGCAGCCTGCGCTCGCTGGGCTACGACCCCGAGCAGCGGGTGCTGGAAGTGGAATTCAGCAGCGGCGCGCTGTACCGCTATGAAGAGGTGCCGCCCGATGCGGTGCAGGCGTTGCTCGAAGCCGAATCGCTGGGTCGGCATTTCAATCAGGTGTTCAAGCCGCAGCATTACCGCTATCGGCGCGTGGAGTGATCGTGCCGGGAGCCGCGTGGATAAGCTGCGCGTTATCCACCAGGGTGATTCGCCGCCCGCCATCGGCGGATCGACCGTTCCGCTGAACTTCCGGGGCGCTCTGCGGGCCTCAATCAACAGGACGCGTCATTACCGAGCGGAGGCTCTTCAGACCAGAAGGGGATTGTTCAATGTCGGATCATCACACGTACAAGAAGATTGAAATCGTCGGCTCCTCGCGCAATAGCGTCGACGAAGCGATTCAGAACGGCATCGCCGAAGCCAGCAGCAAGCTGCAGAACGTCGAGTGGTTCGAGGTCGGCGAGATTCGCGGCCACGTCGAGAACGGCAAGGTCGGTCACTTCCAGGTGACCATGAAGGTCGGCTTCCGCCTCGAGAACAGCTGATCGCCACGCGCGGCCGCCGGTCAGTCGGCGGCGCCGCGGCTGCGTTCGTAGCGACGCAGCAAAGGCTGGGTGCTGAGCCCGTGCAGCACAATGCTCAGCGCTACCACCGATAACACCAGGCCGATGATCGTATGCGCTTCGTCTGGCAGCAGGCCGTGGGTCACCGCGTAGCTCAGGTAATACAGGCTGCCGATGCCTCGTATGCCGAACCAGCCAGCCGTCAGGCACTGGGCGCGGTCGAGGTAGCGCCGCGGCATCAGCAGCATCACGCTCAGCGGCCGAATCAGCAGGAACAGCGCCAGGCCGAGCGGCACTGCACGCCAGTCCCAGTGCACCGAGACCAGCACCCCGAGCATGGTCACAAGCAACACTTCCAGGCTGCGTTCCAGCTGCCCGCCGAAAGCCAGCACATCACCCATCAGCACGCCTGCGGCGACCCGTGGTTGCCCGAGCTGTCGGTCATCCAGTGACAGCGCGCGCGGCGCTAGACGCCCTTCGGCAAGATGCGGCACGGCATCGTTGATCAGCTCTTCGGACGGTGTGGCCGAATCATCGGCAGCAGCGATCTCAGCATGACGCAGACCGAGGCCCGCGGCGAACACGGCGAGAAAGCCCCAGGCGCCGGCCAGTTCGGCGCCGACGTAGGCCAGGGCGATCAGCGCCAGGGCCAGCGAGTCGTTGGGCGACATCGCGGTATCGGTGTGCCGTGCGCGCAGGTAGATGGCCACGCGGCCGACCAGCTTGCCCAGCAGAAAGCCGATCAGCAGCCCCGCCGGCACCGCCCACAGCAGCCTGTGCAGCGCCCACTCGCCGACCCAGTCGGCCTCCAGCTGGCCCTGGGCGATGAGCATCAGACCGAACACCACGAAGGGAAACGCGGTGCCGTCGTTGAAGCCCGCCTCGCCGGACAGGCCGTAGCGCAGGCGGTCGCTGTCGCGGGCATCATTGACCTGCACCAGGCTCGCCAGCACCGGATCGGTGGGCGCCAGAATCGCCCCGATCAGCACCGCGACACCCCAGCTCAGGCCGAACACGTAGTGGCAGAGCAAGGTGACGCCGCCGATGCAGGCGAGCATCACCGGTCCGGCCAGTACATAGGCGCTCTTCCACGCCGGATGCCGCAGCGGCATGCGCAGCTTGAGGCCGCTGACGAACAGCGACACCAGCACGGCGACTTCGGTGAGATGTTCCATCCAGCCGGCGATATGCAGGAATTCCATCTCCCACAGGCCGATGCCGAGCTGGCCGATGAGCACGCCGAAACCGAGGTAGATCAGCGACGTGGTGATTGGCAGCCAGCGCAGGAAGGCCGAGGCGAGGGCGAGGATCAGCAGCAGGACGCCGAGCACGGCCATCCATTCGAGAAAATTCATGCGTGTTCCGATGGCGGGGCGCGGTGTTGCGCCCAGGGGTGTGTGCCATTGGAACGGTGCCCGGCGGCAGGGTTCGCCGACAGGGCCGAGGTTGGCCGCCGCCGGTCAGGGCAGCGGCCGGCTTTCTACTGGCGCAGCTCGGCGACGATCTCGAAGGCGCGATGGCGGTCGGCGGTTTCGTAGAGGTCGCAGGTAAAGATCAGCTCGTCGGCCTGGGTCTGCTCGAGCAACACGTCGAGGCGCGCACGAACCTTCTCCGGGCCGCCAATCAGCGCCAGGCCGAGGAAGTCGCCCACGGCCTGCTGCTCATGCGGCAGCCACAGGCCCTGCATGCTCTGCACCGGCGGGCGCAGCACCAGGCTCTGGCCGCGGATCAGCGAGAGGATGCGCTGGTAGACGCTGGTCACCAGGTACTCGGCCTGCTCGTCGCTGTCGGCGGCGACCAGCGGCACGCCGAGCATCACGTAGGGCTCGTCGAGCACCGCCGAGGGCTTGAAGTTGTCGCGGTAGAGCTTGATCGCCTGGTGCATGTAGCGCGGCGCGAAGTGCGAGGCGAAGGCGTAGGGCAGGCCCTTGGCCGCGGCCAGCTGGGCGCTGAACAGGCTCGAGCCGAGCAGCCAGATCGGTATGTTGCTGTCGACGCCGGGCATGGCGATGACACGCTGATTGGGCTGGCGCGGACCGAGCAGCAGCTCCAGCTCCTCTACATCCTGCGGGAAGTCGTCGGCGCTGCCCATGCGGTCGCGGCGCAGCGCATGGGCGGTGAACTGATCGGCGCCGGGCGCGCGACCGAGCCCGAGGTCGATGCGGCCCGGGTAGAGCGCTTCCAGCGTGCCGAACTGCTCGGCGATCACCAGCGGCGCGTGATTCGGCAGCATCACCCCGCCGGC
>DNMQ01000247.1 GCA_003488145.1 Pseudomonas sp. | reverse complement strand
GAGATGGTGACGACCGGCGCGCTGCTGCATGGCGATACGGCGCGGTTTCTGCGTTACGACGAGACCGAACATCCGCTGGCGCTGCAGCTGGGTGGCAGTGTGCCGGGCGATCTGGCGGCGTGCGCGAAGCTCGCCGAGGCCGCGGGTTACGACGAGGTAAATCTCAACGTCGGCTGCCCCAGCGATCGGGTGCAGAACAACATGATCGGCGCCTGCCTGATGGGCCACCCGTCACTGGTGGCTGATTGCGTAAAGGCAATGCGCGATACAGTGGGCGTCGAGGTCACCGTCAAGCACCGCATTGGCATCAACGGGCGCGACAGCTATGCCGAGCTGTGCGATTTCGTCGGTCAGGTTCGCGACGCCGGATGCCGCAGTTTCACCGTGCACGCGCGCATAGCAATCCTCGAAGGGCTGTCACCGAAGCAGAACCGTGAGGTGCCGCCATTGCGTTACGACATCGCCGCGCAGCTGAAGAAGGACTTCCCGGACCTCGAGATCATCCTCAACGGCGGCATCAAGACGCTGGACGAGTGCCGCGCGCACCTAGAAACCTTCGATGGCGTCATGCTAGGGCGCGAGGCCTACCACAACCCCTATCTGCTGGCCCGCGTCGACCGGGAGCTGTTCGGTAGCGAAGCGCCGGTGATCAGCCGGGCACAGGCTCTACGCAATATGCGACCCTACATTGAGCACCACTTGAGCGACGGTGGCGCGATGCATCACATCACCCGTCATGTGCTCGGTTTGGGCCAGGGCTTTCCCGGCGCGCGGCGCTTCCGTCAGCTGCTCTCGGTGGACATCCACAAGACGAGCAACCCCCTTGCGCTGCTCGATCAGGCGGTGGCGCTGCTCGAAGGGCACTGACGCTCCACGTTCAAGGAACGCAACCCCGGCATCTGAATCAAAGGCCAGGCGCATCCGGGTCCACCCGCTCGTTGAGCGGGCTGACTGGCTCGGGTAAGGTCATGCCACTCACAGGACGGAGCCCCTCTTACATGACTTCCAAGCTGGAACAACTCAAGCAGTTCACCACTGTCGTCGCCGATACAGGCGACATCGACGCCATTGCTCGCCTGAAACCGGTGGACGCCACCACCAATCCTTCACTGCTGCTCAAAGCAGCGGCTATGCCGCGTTATGCCGATGACCTGGCGAACGCGATGAAGCAGTGCC
The DNA here is from genome assembly GCA_003488145.1 of Pseudomonas sp. Lineage (GTDB taxonomy): Bacteria > Pseudomonadota > Gammaproteobacteria > Pseudomonadales > Pseudomonadaceae > Stutzerimonas. The sequence goes on along the minus strand of DNMQ01000247.1, from coordinate 4,733 downwards.
ACGGCGATATCGGTCTGGCGTGCGACCTGTTCGCCGTCGCGGTAGGCAAGCAGATTCTGGAACTGATCCCCGGGCGCATCTCCACCGAGGTCGACGCGCGATTGTCTTTCGACACTCAAGCCATGGTCCAGCGCGGTGAGCGCCTGATCGGCCTTTACGAGCAGGCTGGCATCAGCCGCGAGCGCGTTCTGATCAAGATCGCTTCGACCTGGGAAGGCATCCGCGCAGCCGAACAGTTGGAGAAAGCCGGCATCCAGACCAACCTCACCCTGCTGTTCTCCTTCACCCAGGCCGTGGCATGCGCCGAGGCCGGCGTCTTCCTGATCTCGCCATTCGTTGGCCGCATCTATGACTGGTACAAGAAGCACGAAGGACGTGATTACCAAGGCGCGGAAGATCCGGGCGTGCAGTCGGTCAGCCGCATCTACGACTACTACAAGGCTCACGGATACAAGACGGTAGTGATGGGCGCGAGCTTCCGCAATGTCGGACAGATCGAGGCACTGGCCGGTTGCGACCGGCTGACCATCAGCCCGGAACTGCTCCGCGACCTGGCCGCAGCCAGCGGCGCGCTGGAACGCAAACTGCAGCCCGGCTGCGAGTCAGAAGCGCGTATCAGTCTGGATGAAAAGAGCTTCCGCTGGGGCCTGAACGAGGATGCGATGGCGACCGAAAAGCTTGCCGAAGGCATCCGTCAGTTCGCGCGGGACCAGGAGAAACTCGAAGCCCTGCTGGCCAAGCTGGCCTGATCAGGACCGCTCCAATGCGGTGACGAGGTCATGGAAGGCCTCGCGGTTGGATTCGTTGAGGCTCATCAGGATGCGGTGAGCCTCGAGCACCTTGGCCTTCACCACCTCTTCGGACTGATCCTGCGATGGCAGATCGGCCAGGCATTCCGGGCAAGGCAACGGCGTATCGACGATATTGAACACCTGATCAAAGCCCATAGACTGCAACAGCCGGGTGATGTCCGGGTGGGTGGTGACCAGCGTCGGCAACATGCCCACCTTCTGCCGCGACAGTATCGACAGCTTGGCCAACAGGCCCAAGGTGGTGCTGTCAATGCTTCGGCTTTCGGTCAGATCAATGACAATCGAAGAAAAATTGCGCGACGAGAAGATCTTCTCGATCGTTGCATCCAGCGCCGAACAGAGCGTCAAACGGATTTCACCTATGAACTTCAGAACAAAGGTGCCATCCATCTCGGCGAACTGGATTCTACCAGTACTCATGCAAGGTTCCTGCTCAACACCAGCAAGGCGATATCGTCGGGCATGTCAGCCAGCTCGGCCAACCCGAAGACTCGACGTAATCCATCCAGCGTGCCACCGGCATCGGTAATCAGACCGGGCAGCGCGGACTCTTTTTCTTTGAGTGTGTCGCCGGGCAAAAGGTCCAGAATGCCGTCGGAGAGCAAGGTCAAGCTAAAGGTCTCGGGCAGCTTCAGCTCGAAATTCTGATAGGTCGCCTCAACGAACAACCCGACCGGCAACCCGCGCCCTTCTAGATAGTGCGCGCCCTCTCCCGTGTACAGCACCGGCATAGGCAGATGACCGCCAATGCTGTAGTGCAGCACGTCATGCTCCTGATCGATAACGCCGCCCAGCATGGTCACGTGCTTGCCCAGCTTGCAATTGATCAGCCCGCGGTTGATGTGATCTAGCACTTCCGACGGTTTGAACTCGCGCAGCGTGCCGCCACGGCGCGACTCGTACAGCAGGCGGGTCGTCATGAACTTGAGCAGCACGGTCACGAACGCCGAGGAGGCACCATGGCCGGAAACATCGGCCAGGTAGAAACCGATGCGCCGCTCATCCACGCGAAAATAGTCGACGAAGTCACCGGACAGGTACAGCGATGGGATGATCTGGTGGGCGAAGTCGAAGCCATCGACGCTCCAGGGCGTCACCGGCAGCATGTTCATCTGCACTTGGCGACCGGCGTCCTGGTCTTCCTGCAGCAGGTGCAGGCTGGCTTGCAAATCACGATTGGCCGTCTCGAGCTGTTCACGATAGCGGCGATTTTCCAGCCGCAGACGAGAACGGTCCAGTGCCCGGCGTACCGAATGCTCGAGCATCGCCAGGTCTTCGAGTGGCTTGATCAGGTAGTCGGCAGCGCCCAAGCGCAGGGCCTCCACCGCGTCGCTCATCACGCCGGCACCGGAAACCACGATCACTGGGAGGTCGAGCTGGCGCTCACTGATCTGACGGATCAGCTCAAGGCCATCCATCTGCGGCATGCGCAGATCGCAGATCACCAGATCGGGCTGCTCCGACTCGAAGAGCTCCATGCCCTGCGGGCCATTGCCGGCCTGCAAGACACGAAAACCACTGTCATCCAGATAGGCAGCCAGACTGGCTCGAACCACATCGTCGTCATCTATGATCAGCAGCGTCGCGCTTGGTTTATGCATGTTCCTACCAGGCGGTGTCGCCAGGATGATTGGCGAAAACATTGGCCCCGCATGACGCCGGGCTTGGGTTCGTTTCAAGGCGCAGACGGTACTCCCATACGATCGGGGTTTCAAGCCGACCGGCTGGCGCCTTTACAGGTCGAATTGAGGGGAGCTATAAGAATGCCGCAAGCCATATATAAAAGGTTGAAACCATGAGCCAGAAAGACCGCGATTACAGTGAAAAACGCGATTTCATCCGAATGCAAATCGAAACCACCGTTGCGCTGGAACATGGCGATACAAAACTGAGCGGCACCTGTATCGACCTCTCCAGTACCGGCATGCAGGTTCTGGCCAGCGCCCAACTACGCATGGGCGACAAGGTCCGCGTACTCATTCCATCCGAGCACAGCGAACTGAAAGGACTGGACGCGCAGACAGAAGTCGTACGCGTCAGCCAGCTCGACGATGGCCGGCAGAGCCTGGGTCTGGCAATCCTCTCGATGTCCTGACCCTGCTCCAGCGATGGCCGCAGCAAATGCGGCCAGGCTTCAGAAGTCGTCTTCGACTTCCCCGTCCTTGACCCGGAATTCGCGATTCTGAAGGTAGGCGTTGCGTACAAAGATGTAGCGATCCCCCTGAATCATCTTCTCGGCTGACAGCAGTCCTGCGCGCGTATCGATCAGGTCCACACCCCGCGTCACGTTGCGGGTCGGCACATGATCCATGTGCGGATACGGTTCGAGGAAGGAATCCGGCACCCGGCCGACGGCATCACGCACCGTGCTTGGCCCAAGCAGCGGCAGCACGACATATGGCCCACTTCCCAGCCCCCAGGCACCCAGCGTCTGGCCGAAGTCCTCATCGTTCTTGTGCAGCCCCATACGGGTGGCAACGTCGAAGAAACCGAGCACGCCGAATGTGGTATTGAACAGGATGCGACTGGTGTCGATGCCGGCATCGCGGACCTTGCCCTGCAGCAGGTCATTGGTCAGCACCACCACATCACCGAGATTACTGAACACATTGCCGATGCCGTCCTCGAGGAAGCTCGGCGTCACTTTCTGGTAGCCCTGGGCCAAGGGCTTGAGGGTGTAGGTGTCGACGGTGTCATTGAAACGAAACACCGCGCGGTTGACGCCTTCCCACGGATCTTCTTCGGCCGCTAACGCTGGCGCTGCGCCAAGCGTGGCGATCGTAGCGACGAAACTGGCCTTGAGCACGGCGATCCAGGCCGTAGCGATCTTGGGCATCACTTTTCTCTCCCTTAGGTATTTGGTGCATGCGGCGCACCGACGCAGACCGCGCAGTATAGAGTGAACATCCTGTTTTCGGCAGTTAGCCGGATATTCGGCTTTCGTGGCACAGGCCGGCGCTTGCGCCAGCGCCGGTAAAGGCACAGACAAGGCCTGGCCGCTGGTTTAACCTTCAGCTATCGACGTTCATTACACGCCGCCCGTAAACCCATGAGAGGGAAGCAAAATGCCGGAACATGATCTGCAGTCGCAGCTCGAAGAACTGCGTTATCAACTGGCCCAGGACACGCCGCTGACCGATGAGGAGCGGGCTTCGCTGCAAGCGATCGCCCAGGACATCGAAGTTCGCCTGGCGACGCAGGGCAGCACCGACCACAACGACTCGCTGGTGGATGGCGTCAACCTGGCCGTCGAGCGCTTCGAGGTCAGCCACCCAAGCATGGCCATGACGCTGCGCAACATCATGCAGACCCTGGCCAACATGGGCATCTGAAGCAGGTCACAGGTCGCGCTGCGACCCTGACTCGCTGCGTTACTGGCGCACCAGACGGCGATTGTCCACGACCATCGCCTCGGTACTGCGGTACGGATTGATGTCCAGCCCGCCACGGCGCACGTAACGCGCATAGACGGTCAGCTTCTCCGGCTGCAGCAAACGCTGCAGATCGAGAAAGATGCGCTCCACGCATTGCTCGTGAAAGTCGGCATGCTGACGGAAGCTCACCAGATAGGCCAACAGGCTCTCCGCCTGCAACGCCGCGCCGCGGTACTCGACGACTACGCTGCCCCAGTCCGGCTGACCGGTCACCGGACAGTTGGACTTGAGCAAGTGGCTGTGCAGCGACTCCTCGACCATATGCCCGGCATCACAGGCCAACAGTCCCGGTTGAGGATGGTCGTAATGCTCGATGGTCACGTCCAGATCGTCGACGCAGCGCCCCGGCAGCGTCGCTACACCCTCGGCCGCCACCTCATCCAGCGTGCGCAGGCGCACCTTCACCGGCTTGCCGGCTGCCGCGGAAAGATCGCTGCTCATCACCTCGGCCAGCGCTTCCCGCGACTCGAACACCGACTGGTTCAGC
>DNMQ01000246.1 GCA_003488145.1 Pseudomonas sp. | reverse complement strand
ATCAAGCAGCCGATCGGCGTGACCGCGGCGATCACCCCGTGGAATTTCCCGGCAGCGATGATCACCCGCAAGGCCGGCCCGGCACTCGCAGCTGGCTGCACCATGGTGATCAAACCCGCTTCGCAGACGCCGTTCTCGGCACTGGCGATGGTCGAGCTGGCCGAACGCGCCGGGATTCCCAAGGGCGTGCTCAGCGTCGTGACCGGCTCGGCCGGCGACATCGGCAACGAGCTGACCGCCAACCCCAAGGTGCGCAAGATTTCCTTCACCGGCTCCACCGAAGTGGGTGCCAAGCTGATGGAGCAGTGCGCGCCGGGGATCAAGAAGGTGTCCCTCGAGCTGGGCGGCAATGCGCCGTTCATCGTCTTCGACGACGCCGATCTGGACGAGGCGGTGAAGGGTGCCGTGCAGTCCAAGTACCGCAATGCCGGGCAGACCTGTGTCTGCGTCAATCGCATCTATGTGCAGGATGGCGTGTATGACGCCTTCGCCGAGAAGTTTCAGGCGGCGGTGGCCAGGCTGCGGGTCGGTAATGGCCTGGAGGAGGGCACGGATCTCGGCCCGCTGATCGACGATCGCGCTGCCGCCAAAGTCCGCGAGCATATCGAGGATGCCGTCGCCCAGGGCGCGCGACTGGTGGCGGGCGGCCAGGCCCATGCGCTTGGCGGCAGCTATTTCGAGCCGAGCGTGCTGGTCGACGTGCCGGACAGCGCCAAGGTGGCCAAGGAAGAGACCTTCGGCCCGTTGGCGCCGCTGTTCCGCTTCAAGGACGAGGCCGATGCGATCGCCAAGGCCAACGACACCGAGTTCGGCCTGGCCTCCTACTTCTACGCGCGCGATCTGGGCCGGGTGTTCCGCGTCGCCGAGGCGCTGGAGTACGGCATGGTCGGCATCAATACCGGACTGATCTCTACCGAAGTGGCGCCGTTCGGCGGCGTGAAGTCCTCCGGTCTCGGCCGCGAGGGCTCGAAGTACGGCATCGAGGATTACCTGGAGATCAAGTATCTCTGCATGGGCATCTGAGCCACCTGCGACAGCTGGCCTCAGGGGCCGAGGCTGGCTGTTTGCTATAGGTCCGTGCAGAATCGCGCCCCCACTGGCGCGATCCCTCTCAAGGATCTTTCGCCATCTACCTACACCGTCGCTAGGCTGTGGTGACATCTCCAGCGAGCAGTGCAGTGAGCATCTCCGCCCAAGTTTCATTCGTTCTGGTTGCCTACAACGAGCCCTGGCGCGCGGATCAGCTTTGTCAGCTGGTGCGCGAACTGCGCCCCGGTATGCGCGTGCAGCCAGCGGCCGATGGGCATGCCGCGCTGGAACTGTGCAAGCGTCAGGTGCCCAGCCTGTTGATTGTCGATGGTGAGCTGGATGGCCTTGATGGCCGCCAACTGCTGCGCGAACTGCGTCGCCACGGTCCGACCCAGCGCCTGCCCTGCGTGCTGATCAGCGCGCGCACCGATACCGCCAGCGTACGCACCGTGCTGCCGTTGGCGCCCGCCGCCTACCTGGGCAAACCCTATGATCTCGACGACTTGCGCCAGCGCCTGGACAAACTGTTGCCGCGTTCGGCCGGTCGTGCAGGGATAACGACGCCCGCATCGACAGACAGCGTGGACAGTTTTCTTGAGCGCATGCGCCCGCATAACCGCGGCGCGCCGCTGCAGGAGGGGGTGCTGGTGGCACTGCAGCGTCTGCAGAGCGGTGATCAGGATTTCGCCGAGCTCGAAGAGCTGTTGGCCCGCGACCCGCAGGTGACCGCGCGGCTGATCAGCGTCGCCAGCAGCGGTACGCAACAGGCCGCACCATGCCTCAGCCTGGGCGAGGCACAGCGCCGGCTCGGCGCTGCGCGCAGTCTCCAGCTGGTGACCGAGCTGGCGCTGCAGCACAACGCCCGGCTGATCGAGCCACGTCTGGCCGAACTGGGTGCGCAGCTTGGCGCGCAGGCGCTGCGCACCGCACGCCTGGCCAGCTGGTTGGCGCGGCAGCTGAAGCTGGACAGAGAGCTCTGCTTCAGCGCCGGCCTGCTGAGGAACATCGGAGAACTGGCGCTATTACGCAGCCTGCAGGACTGGCTCGACAGTGGCGGCGAGCTGGATGAGTCGAGTCTTCAGCGCTGCCTGCGGGAACGGGCCGCAGGCTTTGGCTCGGCGTTGCGCGCGCAATGGGCGCTGCCGCTGGAGTTGCGCCAGGTGATCGCGGCCTACTACGCACTGGGTGCCGGCGCACTCAGCCGCGAAGCGCTGGTGCTCAACCTGACGCGACTGCTGATCGATCTGCCGGAAGGCGTCGAGCCCGCCTCCCTTTCCGGCGAGCGGACGGTGCGTTTGCTGCGTATCGACCCCGACCTGCTCGCTCGCGCCCCGCGGCATGCCGTTTCCGGCTGAAGCCGCCGCGCCCGCTTTGGCGGCGACATTCCTCTGACTGATAGTGCTGTCCGACGCCGGTCCGGCTGCCGGCAATATCAAGCGCTGACGCGCATTACGCGCCTTTGCCCCGCCTGATTGCTGGGCAATGCCGGCCTATCGACATGCGTAACGTGACTCCTTTATTCTGCTGTGCGAAACATGATTCCGTGAAATTACAATTCCAATCAGCATTTCACTCAGCGGAGGCCAGTCATGACAGATGTCGTACGGCTCGAAATTCAGGGCGATATCGCGCTGATCACGGTCAACAACCCACCGGTTAACGCCCTTGGCCAGGCAGTGCGTGAAGGCCTGCTGAAGGCCTTTCAGCACGCCGAAGCGGACCAGCAGGTCCGTGCCGTGGCGCTGGTGTGCGAGGGCAATACCTTTATTGCCGGCGCGGACATAAAGGAGTTCGGCAAGCCGCCGCAGGCGCCGAGCCTGCCCGAGGTGATCGAGGTCATCGAAGGCTGCAACAAGCCGAGCGTTGCAGTCATTCATGGCACCGCACTCGGTGGCGGGCTGGAAGTCGCGTTGGGCTGTCATTACCGGATCGCCCGCAAGGACGCCAAGGTCGGCCTGCCCGAAGTGAAGTTGGGTCTGTTACCCGGTGCCGGTGGTACCCAGCGATTGCCGCGTTTGGCAGGCGTCGAGAAGGCGCTGGACATGATTGTCAGCGGCACACCCATCGGTGCGGCGGAGGCGGTCGAGCACCACATCGTCGACGAGCTGTTCGAGGGTGATCTGCGCGAGGCCGGCCTCGCCTATGCCCGTCGTATGGTCGGTGAAGGCCGCGCCCCGCGACGCACCGGCGAGCAGACCAGAGGCATTGAGGGCGCCGACAACGAGGCGCTGATCCGCGCCAAGCACGCAGAAGTCGCCAAGCGCATGCCCGGACTGTTCTCGCCGCTGCGCTGCATTGCGGCGGTTGAAGCCGCGACACAGCTGCCGCTGACCGAGGGCCTCAAGCGTGAGCGCGAACTCTTCGCCGAGTGCCTGAACTCGCCGCAGCGTGGTGCCTTGGTCCATTCATTCTTCTCAGAACGCCAGGCTGGCAAGATCAATGATCTGCCATCCGATGTGAAACCTCGCTCGATCAAGACCGCCGCGGTGATCGGCGGCGGCACCATGGGTGTCGGTATCGCCTTGAGCTTCGCCAATGCCGGTGTTCCGGTGAAGCTGCTGGAAATAAATGACGAAGCGCTGCAACGCGGCCTGCAGCGTGCCCGCGACACCTATTCAGCCAGCGTCAAGCGCGGCAGCCTGACCGAGGAGGCCATGGAGCAGCGCCTGGCGCTGGTCGAAGGCGTCACCGAGTACGCCGCGCTGGCCGATGCCGATGTAGTGGTCGAAGCGGTCTTCGAGGAAATGGGCGTCAAGCAGCAGGTCTTCGAACAGCTGGATGCCGTGTGCAAGCCCGGTGCGATCCTCGCCTCGAACACGTCATCGCTGGATCTGGACGCCATCGCCGCCTTCACCAAACGGCCGGAAGACGTGGTCGGCCTGCACTTTTTCAGCCCGGCCAATGTCATGCGCCTGCTGGAAGTGGTACGCGGCGCGAAGACCAGCAATGAGGTGCTTGCCACCGCCATGGCCATCGGCAAGCAGCTGAAGAAGGTCTCGGTGGTGGTCGGCGTCTGCGACGGTTTCGTCGGCAACCGCATGGTCTTCCAGTACGGCCGCGAGGCGGAGTTCCTCTTGGAGGAGGGTGCCACGCCGCAGCAGGTCGATGGTGTGCTGCGCAACTTCGGCATGGCCATGGGGCCGTTCGCCATGCGCGACCTGTCCGGTCTCGACATCGGCCAGGCGATCCGCAAACGCCAGCGCGCGACGCTGCCGGCGCATCTGGATTTCCCTACGGTCTCCGACAAGCTCTGCGCGGCCGGCATGCTCGGGCAGAAGACCGGCGCCGGCTACTACCGCTACGAGCCGGGCAACCGCACACCGCAGGAGAATCCCGACCTCGCGCCTATGCTGGAAGCCGCGTCGCAGGAGAAAGGCATCGAGCGAAAGGCGCTGGACGAGCAGTACATCGTCGAGCGCTGCATCTTCGCGCTGGTCAACGAGGGCGCGAAGATTCTCGAAGAGGGTATCGCCCAGCGTTCCAGCGATATCGACGTCATCTACCTGAACGGCTACGGCTTCCCGGCCTTCCGTGGTGGCCCGATGTTCTATGCCGACAGCGTCGGCCTGGACAAGGTGCTGGCGCGGGTCAAGGAACTGCACGCACGTTGCGGCGACTGGTGGAAGCCGGCGCCGCTGCTGGAAAAACTGGCCGCCGAAGGCCGCACCTTCACCGACTGGCAGGCCGGGCAATGAGTGCCGCCCGCCTGCAAACCGAACGCAGCATGAGGACTTTCCCATGAACGTCAACTACACGGCCGAAGAGCTCGCCTTCCGCGATGAAGTGCGCGCCTTCCTGAAAAGCGAGCTGCCGGCGGACATCGCCGCCAAGGTCAAGCTCGGCAAGCACATGTCCAAGCAGGATCACGAGCGCTGGCAGCAGATTCTGGTCAAGCGCGGCTGGTACGCGCCGGGCTGGCCGGTGGAACTGGACGGCACCACCTGGGGCCCGGTCGAGAAGCACATCTTCGATGAGGAGTGCTCGGCCTTCGGCGCGCCGCGTACCGTGCCCTTCGGCGTCAACATGGTCGCCCCGGTGATCATCAAGTTCGGCACCCAGCAGCAGATCGACCACTACCTGCCGCGCATTCTTTCCGGCGAGGACTGGTGGTGCCAGGGCTATTCCGAGCCCGGTGCCGGCTCCGACCTGGCCAGCCTCAAGACCCGCGCCGTGCGTGACGGCGACCACTACGTGGTCAACGGCCAGAAGACCTGGACCACCCTCGGCCAGCACGCCAACATGATCTTCTGCCTGGTGCGCACCGACCCGGAAGCCCAGCAGCAGCGCGGCATCAGCTTCCTGCTGATCGACATGAAGAGCCCGGGCATCAGCGTGCGGCCGATCATCACCCTGGACGGCGACCACGAGGTCAACGAAGTCTTCTTCGACAACGTCCGCGTGCCGGTGCAAAACCTCGTCGGCGAGGAAAACCAGGGCTGGACCTGCGCCAAATACCTGCTGACCCACGAGCGCACGGGCCTGGCCGGCATCGGCTCGTCCAAGGCGGTGCTGGCGCATCTGAAGCGCATCGCCATGAAGGAGGTCTGCGACGGCAAGCCGATGCTCGAAGACCCGTTGTTCCGCGCCCAGGTCGCGGAAGTGGAAATGCAGCTAATGGCCATCGAGATGAGCACCCTGCGCATCCTCGCGGCGGCGAAGGAGGGCGGCGTGCCGGGCGCGGAGTCCTCGATCCTCAAGGTCAAGGGCACCGAGATTCGCCAGGCGATTACTCACCTCTTGCGCAAGGTCATCGGCCCCTACGCGTTGCCATTCCTCGAAGAGGAAATGCAGCTGGACTACGACGGCGATCTCTTGCACGCCGACTACAGCGCATCGCTGGCCGGCGACTACTTCAACATGCGCAAGCTGTCGATCTTCGGCGGCTCCAACGAAATCCAGAAGAACATCGTCTCGAAGATGATTCTCGAGCTGTAAGGGGGCACCGCAATGGACTTCAAACTGACTGAAGAGCAGCAAATGCTGCAAGACACCGCGGCGCGCCTGGTGCGCGACGCCTACCCGTTCGAGCAGCGCGAGAAATTCAGCGAGTCGGAGCTGGGCTTCTCCGCCGAGTTCTGGGGCCAGCTGGGCGAGCTGGGCCTGACCGCCGTACCGTTCGCCGAAGAGATCGGCGGCTTTGGCGGCGGCGGCGTGGAAACCATGCTGGTGATGACCGAACTGGGTCGCGGCCTGACCCTGGAGCCCTATCTGCAATCGGTGATCTTCGCCGGTGGCCTGGTCAACCAGCTCGGTTCCGATGCGCAGAAACAGGATCTGCTGCCGCAGGTGGCGGCCGGTTCGCTGCCAATGGCGGTGGAGCTCGACGAGCCGCAGAGTCACTACAACC
>DNMQ01000245.1 GCA_003488145.1 Pseudomonas sp. | reverse complement strand
TGCGTGACGAGTATGGCCTGAGCAGTGCCCTGGAGCTGCAGTACGAAACGCACTTCCGGCGCTTCCTGATGCCGACGATCCGTGGCGCCGAGGAGGGCAGCAAGAAGCGTTATGCCGGCCTGGTCACGCGCGCGGATGGCAGCGACGGCATGGTATTCAAGGGGCTGGAAACCGTGCGCACGGACTGGTCGCCGCTGGCGCAGCGCTTTCAGCAAGAGCTGTACCTGCGCATCTTCCACCGTCAGCCGCACCAGGATTACGTGCGTGAGTATGTGCGCCGAACCCTGGCTGGCGAGTTCGACGAGCTGCTGGTTTACCGCAAGCGCCNNGGCTGGATCAGCTACCTGATCACCGTCGCCGGCCCTGAGCCACTGGAGGCGCGTACCTCTGCCGTCGACTACGACCACTACGTGACGCGCCAGCTGCAGCCGGTGGCGGACGCGATCCTGCCCTTTGTCGGCGACGACTTCGCCTCGCTGATCGACGGGCAGCTGGGGCTGTTCTGACCGCCAGCCGGGCGTCATCTCCGGCAGTGCGGGGTCGAATGCTTGCTCCCACTTTCCTCGTGAGGTCGCGTATGTTCCTTGTCCAGTTGCTGTTGCCGCTTTACGACAACGATCAGCAGGCGTTGCCGAGATCGCTCTTTCGCACCGTGAGCGAGGAGCTGATCGAGCGCTTTGGCGGCTTGACCACCTACAGCCGTGCGCCGGCCAATGGCTACTGGCTGGAGGGCGGCGAGAACGCGGTGCGGGACGAGACGGTGGTCTACGAAGTGATGGTCGATGAGCTGGAGCGGGACTGGTGGGCGCAGTACCGCGTCGATCTGGAGCGCAGGTTTCGGCAGAAGTCGCTGGTGGTCAGGGCGCACGGCCTGACGCTGCTGTAGGCGTCAATGGGGGTGGGCGCGATGGTCAGGCAGGCCCGACCATCGCCTCGGGTCACTTGCGGACCCAGTTGCCGTTGAGCTGGATGATCTGGCCGGGCGGCGTCTTTTCGATGGCCTTCTTGCCGGCGATGGCTTCGACGTCGCTGACGCTGATGCCGTTCTGCTTGGCAACACGGTGGTACTCGGCGCGGCGAGCCTGGTTGATCTGGCTGGCAATCTCCTCGGCGTTCTTGCTGGAGCGAACCACACCCAGATAGCCGTCGGGCTTCTCGCCGAGCATGCCGCTGGCCTTGGCTTCACCCAGGGCGGACATGGCTTCGTTGAGGGTCATCGCTGCGGCGGGCAGGGCCAGCAGGAGCGCCAGGAGCAGGCTGGTCAGTTTCAGATAGGCTTTCATGGTCGTCCTCAGAACAGTCCGCTGTCTTCGTTGATGATCGAGTCGAGCTGCTTGTCCACGCGGATATAAATCTCGTGTTCGATCTTCACGTTCAGGTTGATGTTGATCGGCTCGTTCGGCACGGCCAGTTCCACCCGCGGTGTACAGGCGCTGGCGAAGAGACCCAGCAACACGATGGTCAGCGTATGGCGCAACCGCATGGCGGTTTCTCCTGTGTCGATTTCGCGGCTGCATCGCCTTATCTGAGGCGTTCCTGCACCCGCCGTTGAATGGTTTCGCTTACCCGGTCGCTCAGCTGCAAGCTGGTCAACAGCGCCGGAATGTCCTCTTCCAGATTGATCGAGAAGTTGATCGGCCGACCACCTTCCAGGGCCGGGTTGCGGCCGTTCAGACGCAGCCCGAGGTTCAGCTTGCCGCGCTCATCATAGCGGACGTCGCTGGTGAGAAGATCATAGTGAAAATTGTGCAGGGCTTCGGTGACGATCTTCATGGCCGGATTCGCCTGGCCGAGGGCCTCGATCTTCGGCGAACGAAAGCGCAGCACGCCGCCCGGTACTCGCGCGGCGAGCTTGCCATCCTGCACGCTCAGCCCTGCGGCGCTGCGCTGCACGTCGAAGCTGCCATCGATCAGGCCACTGCCGCTGAGGCCTTCGGTCGGATAGGCGGCGAGCACGTCGCCCAGCTGCACGCCTTCCAGTCGGGCGCTGAGCCGTTGCTGTGGCGCCGCGAGGTCAAGGGTGCCGGCCGGCAACCAGAATCGCCCGCCAAGAATCCGGGTTTCGGCGGTCTGCCAGGTCAGTCGTCCCTGTGTCGGCTGGTCGACGGCTGCCTGGTAGTAACCGCGCAGCAGCAGCGGGCCGAAGGTGAAGCCGGGATTGATCTCGGCCAGCCGCAGCTCGCCGATGTCCAGACGAAGGCGGTCGCGCTGCAGACCGGCCGCCAGGCGTGCGTCGAGGCCGGATATCTCGCTGCGGTCGAAGATGCCGGCCAGGCCCCGCGCATCGAGTGTCAGGCTCGCCGTCGGGGTGCCGCCGCCGGCGGGCAGCGTCAACTTGCCTTCGCCCGACAGGCGTCCGCTGCTGAGCTCAAGCGCCGCGGGCCATGCGGAGAGGCTGCGGGCGAGCGGATTGCCGGCGCGCAGGAAGATTTCCTGCAGCTTTGCGCCGACGTGCAAAGGCCCGTTCCACTGCTGCTCGACGTTCAGCGCAAGCGTCAGCCCGACGTCATTGCTTGCGGGGCCGGTGGCGTTCAGAGCTGTAGCGTCGGCTTTGAGCTGGCCGTACCAGCGCCAGCCTTGGCTGAGCAGCTGCGGATGCTCGAGGCGACCCAGGTGCAGTTCCAGCGGCCCTTCGGTACGCCAGGCAGTTGGCTGCTCGGCGTTGCGCTCGATCTGCAGTGCCAGTGTGCGCGGCAACTCCGCGCTCAGCTGACTGGCGACGAGCTCGCCGGTGGCAAGGCGTGCCAGGCTGACACGGGATGACGGCTGCAGCTGCAGTTCGAGTTTGCGGAGGTCGGCGCGTCCGGAGAAATCCAGTCTGGCGTCGAGGTTCTGCAGCGTCAGGCCGTCCAGCTGCAAGCGCGTGCTGCGTGTCTGCACACGGGCCTGCTCGATGTCCAGTGCATAAGGGGGGGAGGTCGCCAGTCGCATGCGCGCCTGCAGGCTGGACGGCGTGCCGCCCTGGGCCTCCACGCGAAGTTGCACGGGTAGCTGCCCAGGCGTCATCTCAGTGGCTACCGGCTCGACGCTTATATTCAGCTGACTCGGGCGTAGCGCGGCCGGCACGTCCGTCAGCAGGGTGGACGATGGACGCAGTTGTAGGTTTGCTTTCAGCTCCGTGGGCAACCACAGTCCATCCTGCCCTCGAGCGGCCAGGTCGAGGTCGCCTTGCAGCTCCCCGAGACCTATGACCGGCCAGGCGGCAGGAATGTGGGCGGAGAGGCGCAGTTCGCCCGCAGCGTTGCGCCAGGCATAAACGCCGTCATCGTTCTGCATCAGGGTCAGTGCCCAACCTGCGCCGATGCGCATGTCTGTAGGCATGTCGGGGAGGGCAGCGGTTGGCGTGGCCGTCCACTCGCCGAGCCAATCCAGCAGCCAGGGCGCCTCCGGCAGGCTGCCCATGGAAAGCGTGCCATTCCAGCGCAGCGTCCTGTCGGAATGATCCAGCTGGTGGCGGGTTTCCAGTCGTGGTTGTTCGTCGATAGCCAGCGTGGCCTGTACGAGGCTTTCGCCGAGCGCGGAACCCTGCGCGTCGATGGTCAGTGACAGCCTGTGCTCGTTGCGTCGCAGGTCCAGGCGGCCGTCCAGCGGCAGCAACGATTCGCCCTTCCGCTCGAACCTCAGCGCCCCCCGTTCGTCGCAGCGTCCCTTGGCGCAGGGCAGGCTGATCCGCAGATCGGCTATGGTCAGTCGCTGCGGGAGCCAGGCGGACCACCGTTCGTAGTGTTCCAGATCCGTTGCTGGCGGCTCGCTGTCGCCGGTGGGCGGATACGAGCGAATCTCCAGCTCAAGCTGGTCGATTTGCAGCGAACGAGGCGGCAACGGGCGAAAAAAGCTGGGTAACCGCAAGGTGATGCCGGAGGCACTGGCAGCCAGATGGGGGCCGTTCTCCGGGTTCTGCGCATAGCGCACGCGCTCTGCCGAGATACCGCCTGAGGAAAGCCGTAGCCCCTGCCATTCCAGTAGTTCGATGCCCTGCTCATGCTTGAACCCTTGCCACTGGCTCCAGGCAACGGCACTCAGCACCATCAGCAGGGCGAGCAGCCCGGCGGCCAGCACGGAAACGGTTCTCCACGGTTTGGTCATGGCTGCGTCCATAAAGCGAGGGCTACAGCATAGCCGTAGAACGGGCCTGGGCGACGTGCGCCAGCGAGGTGCGATGCACGACAGCAGAGTTGCTTCGAAGTTCACCGGAACCTCGCGCCAGCCCTTGTGGCCAGGCACTTTGCGACCCGTGCGCCGAACTTGTGCACA
>DNMQ01000390.1:5879-6361 GCA_003488145.1 Pseudomonas sp. | reverse complement strand
GTGGTTTGCGAGCCTTCGGAGAGGCCATCCAGCACCTGCCGCCAGCCGGGTTCGACCGCGTAGCGCTGCGGCGCCTTGAGATAGCTGTCCAGCGCCGCGCGCCAGACCCGAGTGACCTGCTCGACATAGGCCGGGCTGCGCTGGCGGCCCTCGATCTTCATCGCGGTGACGCCGATGGCGGACAGCTCGGGGATCAGATCCAGAGTGTTCAGGCTGGTGGGTTCTTCCAGCGCGTGGAAGCGCTGGCCATTGACCATGAAGCGACCTTTGCACAGCGTCGGGTAACCAGCCGATTCGCCTTCGGCGTAGCGGTCGATCAGCACGTTGTTGAGGCGCGAGGTCAGCCCTTCCGGCTCCTCGCTCCAGCGCACCGCCTTGGCCGGCGAGCAGACGCCACAGAGATTGGGTGATTCGCCGGTAAGGTACGAAGACAGATGGCAACGACCCTCGGCCATGATGCACAGGCTGCCAAAGGCGAACAC
>DNMQ01000390.1:0-5833 GCA_003488145.1 Pseudomonas sp. | reverse complement strand
GAGAGCACCCGCGGCAGCACCGCGCGGCTGATGCCGTAGCGCTGCTGATAGAAGCCCAGCGCGGCGGCATTGGTAGCCGACCCCTGCACCGACAGATGCAGATTGAGTTTGGGATGGCGCTTGCTGGCATAGCCGAGCACGCCGGGGTCGGCCGCGATCAGCGCATCCACGCCCATGTCGGCGGCCTGATCCACGGCGCGCTGCCAGCGATTCCAGCCGTCCGGCTGGGCATAGGTGTTGACGGCGATATACAGCTGCCGGCCCTTCTCGCGGATCAGCTGCAGACCCTTGTCGAGCTGCTTTTCATCGAGATTAAGGCCGGCGAAATGACGGGCGTTGGTGTCGTCGCGAAATCCGACGTAGATGGCATCGGCGCCCTGCTGGACGGCGGCCTTGAGCGCGGGCAGGCTTCCTGCCGGGCAGACCAGGTGCATGACAACTCCTAGACATTCGGGTACATGCGCGCCACGCACCAATGGCGTGGCGGTCGTTCGGCTGAACGGAAAACAGCCGGCAGTCTAGGCAGCTGACCAGTGGCCAGCATTGATAGGGGTCAAGTTTGCTCGGACGTCGCGACTGCGACGAAATGCAGCGGAAGGTGCGCGCCTGCCGTGCCATGGCTGGCGCGCAATTGTCTCAAATGCCCTCGTCGCCCTCGAACTCCTCGGTTGCACGGGCGACCATCTGCCGCCACGCGCCGGACTCCTCACCAAGCAGGCGTATGGCCTTCAGGCTCGCAGCGAAGGCGTCGCGATAGTGCAGCGGATTGTTTTCGCTGGCGGCGCGTTCGGCGAAGGCCTGCGCCTCGCTCAACAGCGCTTCGAATTCGTTCTGGTCCAGTGCCATGGAGCTCTCCTCGGTTGTGATATGAGGTTAGACCATGGCAGGTCGTCTGCGACTCTCGCCGGCCGACGGGCGCTACTTGAGCTTCAGCCGTCGCGCCAGCTTGTGCAGGTTGCTCGGGTCGACATCCAGCAGACGGGCGGCTTGCGCCCAGTTCTCGCCGCTGGCCTCCAACGCCCGGACGATGGCCTGGCGCTGGGCAGCATCGACGGTGTAGCGCAGCGGCAGCACCTCGTCGGCGACTACCGGCTCATCGACCACCTGCGCCGCGACCACACCGACGGCATGGCTGTCCAGGTCCAGCAGATCGGGCTCCAGCGTCAGGATCTCGCTGCGCGACGCGCCGCGGCTGAGCAGGCGCAGCGCCGCGCGGCTGACCACATGCTCCAGCTCGCGCACGTTGCCCGGCCAGGAATAGGCCAGCAGAGCGCGCTCGGCGGCCGGCGACAGTCGCATGCTGCGCAGCCCCAGCCGCGCGCGATTGAGTTCGAGGAAGTGCCCGGCGAGGATCAGCACGTCGTTGCCACGCTCGCGCAAGGGTGGAATCGGCGCCGGATAGACCGACAGCCGGTGATAGAGATCGGCGCGGAAATGCCCGTCACGCACGCTTTCGCGCAGGTTGCGGTTGGTCGCGGCGATGATGCGCACATCGACCTGGCGCGGCTTGTCCGCACCGAGGCGCTGGATCTCGCCATTCTGCAAGGTGCGCAGCAGCTTGGCCTGCACCGTCAGTGGCAGTTCGCCGACCTCGTCGAGCAGCAGCGTGCCGCCATTGGCAGCGTCGAAACGACCAGGCCGATCGGTGGTGGCACCGGAGAACGCGCCTTTGACATGGCCGAAGAGTTCGCTCTCGGCCAGGGATTCCGGCAGTGCCGCGCAGTTGACGTGCACCAGCGGCTTGTTGCGCCGCCGCGAATGCCGATGCAGCCAGCGCGCGAACAGCTCCTTGCCGACACCGGTCTCGCCCAGCAGCAGCACTGGCAATTCGGAATCGGCCACCACCTGCAATTCGCGCAGCAGTTCGCGGATCACATCGCTCTGACCGAGAATTTCGCCATCGCCATGATCGAGTGCGGCTTCCATCACGTCGCTACGCGCCAGGCGCAGACCGCGATTCTCATGCTCCAGCCGGGTAACCCGCACCGCGGCCTCGATCACCAGCGTGAAGCGCTGCAGGTCGCAGCGGGCATCATCGCCAAAGGTGCCGGCATGCAGCGCATCCAGCGTCAGCGCACCCCACAGCTTGCCTTCGACGTAGAGGCTGACGCCCATGCAGTCGTGCACCGGCAACGGCTCGCCGATGTGCTCGTCGAGCAAACCGTCATAGGGGTCCGGCAGGCGGCTGTCGGGCTCGAACCAGGTCGGCTCGCGTTGGGAGAGGATCGCCGCCAGACGCGGATGCTGCGCCACGACGAAGCGCCGGCCCAGCGCCTCCTGCACCAGCCCTACCGCCGCCAGTGGCCGCAGGCTGTCCTCGTCGAGGCGCAGCAGCACGACGGCACCGCAGCGAAAGTGCTGGTGCAGGGTGTGCACCAGACGTTGCAGGCGCACCGCGTTGGGCAGTTCGGTGGTCAGGTCGGCAAGCAGTGCGTCAGCCATCATGGTGCTGGATACCCTCATGGTTTTTCGAACCATAACCGCTTCGGGTAATTTCCACCAGCAGCGTGTCGCAGCCGCCAGTTTCCGCGGTGTCGGCGCCTGGCACGGCTGTTGCGATGGACTGGTCATATCCATCAGGACCACTGCCATGACCACCGACCTAATCGACCAGACCCTCGGCAATCTCGCATGTTCGGTGCCGGGTGCCACCCGGGTATTCCGCCAGTTCCGCCTGGACTTCTGCTGCGGTGGCGACCTGCCGCTGCGCGAGGCCGCGGCGCGAGTCGATGTCGATCCGCACATCATCGCCGGCGCACTGCTCGCCCTCGAGCCGGAAGAGTCCGAGAAGGACTGGCGCGCCGAGCCCGCTGGCCAGCTGATCGAATACATCCTGGCGCGCTTCCATGAGCGGCATCGCGACCAGTTCCCGGAGCTGATTCGCCTGGCCAGCCGGGTCGAGCAGGTCCATGGCAACCGCCCCGAATGCCCCAACGGTCTCGCCGAACACCTGTGGCATATGCAGCAGGAGCTGGAAAGCCACATGCTGAAGGAGGAACAGATTCTGTTCCCGATGCTACAGCGCGGCATGCGCTTCCCGCAGGCACAGGGGCCGATCTCGGTAATGCGCTACGAGCATCAGGAGCACGGCAATGCCCTGGAACAGCTGGCAGCGCTGACCAACGACATCACCCCGCCGGCCAACGCATGCAATACCTGGCGCGCGTTGTATCGCGGGCTGGAGGAGATGCGCAGCGACCTGATGCAGCACATCCACCTGGAGAACAACGTGCTGTTCCGTAACGCGGAAATGACCGCGCCGACAGCGAGCGACGAAGGCGTACAACGTATCGAGGTGGCTCAGTCATGAAACAGTATCTGCAACCTATCGCCTGGGGCGTGGCAATGGCCTCGGTCGTCGCCCTGGCCAGCAGCTTCGCCCTGAGCATGGCCGTCGGCACAGCGCAGGCGGCCTCTGCACACGATCATAGCCACCCAACGCCCGTCGCCGCCCAAGCTACGCCAGGCGAGCGCTGGGCCACCGACGCCGCTCTGCGCGAAGGCATGACCCGTATCCACGAAGCCGTGCAACGCAGCATGCCGAGCGCTCCCGGCCAGCCGGTCAGTGACGAGTCGGCGGCCGCGCTGCAACGTGACATCGAAGCGGCGACCAGCTATCTCATTGCCAACTGCAAGTTGCCGGAAGCCGCTGACAATGCGCTGCATGGCCTGTTGATCGACCTGCTCAAGGGCGCCGAGGCGCTGTCCGATGCCGAGCAGCGTGAACAGGGCCTGCAGCGCATTTTCGACGCACTGGAACGTTATCCGCAGCTGTTTGCCGAGCCGGTATGGCGTGACGGATTCGTCGCTCATCTGCACTGATCGCCGACGCGGTACCGAGCCGCGTATGGCCAGATCATGACCGTCATCAACTTCTAACCTGCGTCATCGCCCATCACATGCGCTAGGCTGAAGGCCGACGTTTGTTGTTGTTCAATTGAAACAGGACGCCTTGCATGGTGCTTCACCGCGTACACCACCAGATTCTCCGCAGCCACCACCTGTTCGAACCGCTGAATGAAGAGCAGATGGAAGAACTGCTCAATGCCAGCCAACTGCTCAACCTCGACAAGGGTGACAACCTGTTCCACCAGGGCGAGCCGGCACACCACTTCTACTTCGTCATCTCCGGTGCGGTTAAGGTCTACCGCCTGACGCCCGACGGCCAGGAGAAGGTCTTCGAGGTCATCGGCAACCGCCAGACCTTTGCCGAAGCCATGATGCTGATGGACACGCCCAACTATGTGGCCTCGGCCCAGGCGGTCTGCCCGTCGCAGGTCTACCGGTTCTCCAACGCGGCCTACATGCGCCTGCTGGAAGCCAACCAGCGCCTCACCTTCGCCCTGCTCGGCAAGCTCTGCGTGCGCTTGCACCAGCGCATCAACGAGATCGAGACGCTGTCGCTGAAGAACGCCACCCACCGCGTGGTGCGCTATCTGCTGACGCAATTGGCGCGAGTGAAGGACGGCAGCAACAGCTTCGAGCTACCGATGGCCAAGCAGCTGGTGGCCGGGCACCTGTCGATCCAGCCGGAGACGTTTTCGCGGATCATTCGGCGACTGATCGACGAGAGCATCATCACCCAGGAAGGCCGGCAGATCGCTATCCTCGATCGCCAGCGGCTCGAGCAGTTCGAGTGAGTTGATCGTCGTCAAAGCCTGCGATTTTTCCGCCGTGTCAGGCTTTACCGACCGAGAGGAGCGCCGCCATGCCCAGATGCCTGTACTGCCAGCAGGACAACCCGCCGAAGCAAGCCGAATGCAGCAACTGCGGCATGCCGCTGCCGGAACACGCCGACAGCGCCCCGGAGCGCCGGCAGCGGCGCTTCCTGTGGTTCTGCATCGGCCTCAGCATCTTCTGCGCGGTGATGATCGTCTGGCTGCCACGCCATCTGTTCTGATGGCGCCCCACCCAATGATGTCTACAGCGGATAGTCGCTTCGCAGTGAAACGCCGCCCCGTGCTGAAGCGGATGTGCCGCGAAACAGCTCAGCGACCACCCGCAGCAATCCTTCAGCGTGGCCCCATGATCTGCGCCAGGGCATCTGGCTGCGGTGCGCCCTGGTGTTGTTGCAGGCGGTCGTTGTCGTCGAGATAAAAGATCGCCGGAGTCGCCTGGGCGCCCAGTTCGCTCATGAGCATCAGGTTGTTGGTGAGCTGTTCTTCCAGTTCTGCCGGGATCTTATTCAGCGCCTTGAGCTTGCTCGCCTTGCCAGCCGCTTCGTGCTCGTTGAGCGCTGCCTGAGGATCCTTGGCACTGAGCAGCGCGGCGGATTTGCCGGCGCTGTCGGCGCGCAGCATGCCGACCATGATGTGCCGCAACTGCACCTTGCCGGACTCGACCCAGGGCCGGGCCTGCTTCCAGAACATGTTGCAGTAGGGACAGTTAGGGTCGCTGAACATGTAGATGATGCGCGGCGCGTCGTCCTTGCCGTCGGCGATCCAGGTGCTGTTCTCCATGCGCGTCCACATTTCCTTGCCCAGGGGTTCGTAGACCAGCTTCTCCAGGTGCGCGCGGGTCAGGTCCTCGCCTTTTGCATCGAGCAGGCTACCGATCAGCACGTGCTCGCCATCCGGGGTGAGATACAGCGCCATGCCCTGCCCGTTGTAACGCGCGGCATAGCCCTTGAGCCCGCCGGGTGCCTCGAAACGGCCGACGACCTCGGCGCCACGCGCCTCGACGGCCTTGATCGCCTCCGGCAATTCCTCGGCCTGCGCCATGGGCAGGGCCAGCAGGCTGACGCCGGCCAGCAGGTAGGGTAACGGCTTGAATCGAATCACTGCGCAGCTTCCTCTTTCAGTTTTTCCAGCGCGCGCGCCAGGCTGGCGTGCGA
>DNMQ01000163.1 GCA_003488145.1 Pseudomonas sp. | reverse complement strand
CCCTCGAAGTTGCGCTTGAGCTGGCTGGCGTTGGCCGCTTCGCGCAGCAGGTCGAGCTCGTCGTAGATGGTCTTGGCGTAGTCGTCGACCACTTCCACCAGGTGCAGGCGGCGCGCGTCGATGGAAATGCGTTCGGCGCTGTTGGCCAGCATGAACAGCCAGGCCAGATCCTGGCTGATGATCGGCCGGAGGTTCGGGCGCACCACCTTGACCACCACTTCCTCGCCGGAACGCAGCTTGGCCGCGTGCACCTGCGCCACCGACGCGGAGGCCAGCGGTTTGCTGTCGAAACGGGCGAAGATTTCCCCTACCGGAGCGCCCAGCTGGCGCTCGATGAGTGCCGTGGCGACGGCTGAATCGAAGGGCGGCACGCGGTCCTGCAGCATCGCCAGCTCTTCGGCGATATCCGGCGGCAGCAGGTCACGGCGGGTGGAGAGGATCTGCCCGAACTTGATGAAGATCGGCCCCAGGCCCTCCAGCGCCAGACGCAGGCGTGCGCCGCGCGACAGCTCGCTGTGGCGTCGCGGAATCCAGCGCCAGGGCAGCAGGTAGCTGGTGGCGCGCAACCACCAGGGCATCGGCAGGTCGAGGATGATGTCATCGAGACGGTAGCGGATCACCACCAGCAGGATGCGAAACAGGCGGCGTGCGGCGGCGAACAGCTTCATTCGGGGCGATCTGGATTCAGGTTGAGGGCGAGGCGCTCGATGCGGGCTTCGAGTCGGTCGAGGGCAAGTTTCATGTCATCCAGCTCGTCGAAACGCGCCTGGGCTTCGGCCTGGCCGACCAGCATCCGCGATTCCTCGCTGAGGTAGTCGGCAAGGTCCTGACGCAACGAGTCGGCGCTGTCGCGTACCCAGTCCACTGGGCTGCGCAGGCTGGAGCCGAGCAGTTGTGCGCCGACCGGTCCGAGCCAGCGGGAAATTTCGTATTCCCAGTCCAGCTCCAGATCCTGCAGCACCTCAGCGAGGTTCATCAGCAGCCCACTGTCGCCGTCGATCTCGACCTCGGGGCCATGCAGCACGGCGGTCTTGTTGCGGCTGACGGCCAGGCGCAAGAGGCTGCTCGCAGGCGCGCGCAGGCGGCAATCGGCATCCGCGCCCCAGTTGCTGGCCAGGCGCAGGCCTTCGTCGTCGGCAAGGATGAACAGCCGCCAGGCCGGCGCCGTGCAGTCGATCTCGATGATCCGGCCGCTCAGGCGTGCCAGTCGTGGCAATGCCGTGGGGTCCAGGCGCAGGACGCGATTGATGCCACGCTCGGCACCGGCCAGCAGGGCAGCGCGCAACATCAGGGTTTGATGCCGCGGTGCAGGGCGACGATGCCGCCGGTCATGTTGTGATAGCTGACGCGCTCGAAACCGGCGGTCTCCATCATGCCTTTGAGCGTTTCCTGATCCGGGTGCATGCGGATCGACTCGGCCAGGTAGCGATAGCTCTCGGAGTCGTTGGTGATCAGCTTGCCCATCATCGGCAGCAGGCTGAACGAGTAGGCGTCGTAGGCCTTGGAAAACAGCTGGTTGGTCGGCTTGGAGAATTCCAGTACCAGTAGGCGGCCGCCCGGCTTGAGCACGCGCAGCATCGACGCGATTGCGTCTTCCTTGTGCGTCACGTTGCGCAGGCCGAAGGCGATGGTGACCACGTCGAAGTGATTGTTCGGGAAGGGCAGCTTCTCGGCATCGGCCTGAACGAACCTGACGTTGCCGGCCACGCCCTTGTCCAGCAGCTTGTCGCGGCCGACCTTGAGCATCGAAGCATTGATGTCGGCCAGCACCACCTCGCCGGTGGGGCCGACGATGCGCGAAAACTGGCGGGTCAGGTCACCGGTGCCGCCGGCGATGTCCAGGATGCGATTGCCGTGGCGGGCGCCGGACAGCTCGATGGTGAAGCGCTTCCACAGGCGATGCACGCCACCGGACATCAGGTCGTTCATCAGGTCGTACTTGACGGCCACGGAGTGGAACACCTCGGCCACCTTCTGCGCCTTCTGGCTTTCCGGCACGTTCTTGTAGCCGAAATGGGTGGTCGGTTCTGCGTCATGCGCTTTGCGAGGGTCGGTCATGTCACTTTCGCCGGAAAGAATGTGCCCGGCATTCTAAACCTAAATAGGCGGCTGATAAGCGTCGAGCTGGCGGTCGCGGGCAAAAGGGCTAGCGGCGACATGTCGCAGGATGGCGCTGGCGGCGACAGGCCTGGGGGACAGAGGGTTCAATGGCATGAGCAGGCGGGGCGGCCAGGCGATCGGCGGCGCCGCTTTGCTATAGTGCGCGCCTTTTCGGGCGCAGCCAGGAGTCCTCATGGCCCAGATCATCGTCGAACGTACCCACAATCTTGGCCGCGAGGCCGCACGCGAGAAGGCCGACGAACTGGCTGCACGCCTGGCTCGCGAGTTCGGTGTGAGCTGTCAGTGGCAGGGCGATGTGCTGGCAGTCAAGCGCAGCGGCGCGGATGGGCGTATCGAAGTCTACGAGGACAGCGTGAAGGTCCTGCTCAACCTCGGCCTGCTGCTCTCGGCCATGGGCAGCAGCATTCAGGGTCAGATCGAGCGGGCGCTGGACAAGGCGCTGGCCTAAGCTGGCGGTCAGCCTGGCGGTCAGCCTGGCGGGCGCCTCGATAAGGTGCCGGGCGTAGGGTGGATGTCGCTATTTACATCCACCGCGACTCCAATCGGTGGGCCGCCACCCGGTGGATCGGTGAAGCG
>DNMQ01000169.1 GCA_003488145.1 Pseudomonas sp. | reverse complement strand
TCCGGCTCCGGCAAGTCCACCACCATTCGCTGCCTCAATCGCCTGGAGGAACACCAGCAGGGGCGCATCGTCATCAACGGCGTGGAGCTGACCAGCGACCTCAAGCAGATCGAGGCGATCCGCAGCGAGGTCGGCATGGTGTTCCAGCACTTCAACCTGTTCCCGCATCTGACCGTGTTGCAGAACTGCACCCTGGCGCCGATGTGGGTACGCAAGCTGCCGCGACGGCAGGCCGAGGAAATCGCCATGCATTATCTGGAGCGCGTGCGCATCCCGGAGCAGGCCAACAAGTTTCCCGGCCAGCTCTCCGGCGGTCAGCAGCAGCGCGTGGCGATCGCCCGTGCACTGTGCATGAAGCCGAAGATCATGCTGTTCGATGAGCCGACCTCGGCCCTCGACCCGGAAATGGTGAAGGAGGTGCTCGACACCATGGTCAGCCTCGCCGAAAGCGGCATGACCATGCTCTGCGTGACCCATGAGATGGGCTTCGCCCGTACCGTGGCGGATCGGGTGATCTTCATGGACAAGGGCGAGATCGTCGAACAGGCCGAGCCGGAGGTGTTCTTCACCAACCCGGTCAACGACAGGACCAAGCTGTTCCTCAGCCAGATCCTGCACTGATCCAAGCCGGGCCAGGCGCGCCGTCGGAGCACGCGGCGCCCGGCTGTGTTCAGCCTTAGCCTCGGCCGCCGTCATGGGCTAGAATACGCGCCCCGACTGCTCCCCCCTCCGAGGCTGTTCCGACGATGTTGATCCTGCGCGGCGCTCCCGCTCTTTCCGCCTTCCGTCACGGCAAGCTCCTGGCACAACTGACCGACAACGTCCCCGCCGTCAGCGGGCTGTATGCCGAGTTCGCCCATTTCGCCGAGGTTTCCGGCACGCTTGGCGCGGATGAGCAGAACGTACTGACTCGCCTGCTGAAGTACGGCCCCAGTGTGCCGGTGCAGGAACCTGCCGGGCGGCTGTTCCTCGTGGTGCCTCGCTTCGGCACCATTTCGCCCTGGTCGAGCAAGGCCAGCGATATCGCCCATAACTGCGGCCTGGAGAAGGTCGAGCGGCTGGAGCGGGGCATCGCCTATTACGTGCAGGGCGAGTTTTCCGATAGCGATGCACAGCTGATTGCCGCAGCGCTTCACGATCGCATGACACAAATGGTGCTCGATCGTTTCGAAGCAGCCGCCAACCTGTTCAGCCATGCCGAGCCCAAGCCTCTGACTGCCGTGGACATCCTCGGTGGCGGTCGCGCCGCGCTGGAAAAGGCCAACACCGACCTGGGCCTGGCCCTGGCCGAAGACGAAATCGATTATCTGGTCAGTGCCTTCCAGGGCCTCAAGCGCAACCCGCACGACATCGAACTGATGATGTTCGCCCAGGCCAACTCCGAGCACTGCCGCCACAAGATCTTCAACGCCAGCTGGGACATCGACGGCGAGAGCCAGGACAAGTCGCTGTTCGGCATGATCAAGAACACCTACCAGATGCACAGCGAGAACGTGCTGTCCGCTTACAAGGACAACGCGTCGGTCATCGTCGGCCACACCGCAGGGCGTTTCTTCCCCAATCCTGAAACCCGCCAGTACGGCGCGGTGCAGGAGCCGGTGCACATCCTGATGAAGGTGGAAACCCACAACCACCCGACGGCCATCTCGCCATTCTCCGGTGCTTCTACCGGCTCCGGCGGCGAGATTCGCGACGAGGGCGCCACCGGCCGCGGCGCCAAGCCAAAGGCCGGTCTGACCGGTTTCACCGTCTCCAACCTGAACATCCCCGGCTTCGAGCAGCCGTGGGAACAGGCCTACGGCAAGCCGGAACGCATCGTCACGCCGCTGGACATCATGATTGAAGGCCCTCTGGGCGGCGCGGCGTTCAACAACGAGTTCGGCCGCCCGGCGCTGACCGGTTACTTCCGTACCTTCGAGCAGTCGATCAACACGCCGCGCGGCGACGAGGTGCGTGGTTATCACAAGCCGATCATGCTCGCTGGGGGCATGGGCAATATCCGTGAAGATCATGTGCAGAAGGCTGAGATTACCGTTGGCGCCAAGCTGATCGTGCTCGGCGGCCCGGCCATGCTGATCGGTCTGGGCGGCGGCGCCGCATCCTCGGTCGCTACCGGTGCCAGTTCTGCCGATCTGGATTTCGCCTCGGTGCAGCGCGAGAACCCGGAAATGGAACGCCGTTGCCAGGAGGTCATCGACCGCTGCTGGCAGCTGGGCGAGCAGAACCCCATCGCCTTTATCCATGACGTCGGCGCTGGTGGCATTTCCAACGCCTTCCCGGAGCTGGTCAACGACGGTGGCCGCGGNNGCCGCCGATTTCGAGCGTTTCCAGGCCATCTGCGAACGTGAGCGTTGCCCGTTCGCGGTCGTCGGCGAGGCGACGGAAGAACCGCAACTGACCGTCACCGACAGCCATTTCGGCAACACCCCGGTGGACATGCCGCTCGAAGTGCTGCTCGGCAAGCCACCGCGCATGCACCGCAGCGCCAGCCGCGAAGCGGAGCTGGGCGATGACTTCGATGCGGCTACTGTCGATCTGAATGAGGCGGTCACCCGGGTGCTGCGCCACCCAGCGGTCGCCAGCAAGAGCTTCCTGATCACCATCGGCGACCGCAGCATCACCGGCCAGGTAGCGCGCGATCAGATGGTCGGTCCTTGGCAGGTGCCGGTCGCCGACTGCGCCGTCACCGCTACCAGCTACGACGTTTACACCGGCGAGGCCATGGCAATGGGCGAGCGTACGCCGCTGGCGCTGCTGGACGCTCCGGCGTCGGGCCGCATGGCCATCGGCGAAACGCTGACCAACCTGGCAGCGGCACGCATCGAGAAGATCTCCGACATCAAGTTGTCCGCCAACTGGATGGCCGCCGCCGGCCACCCCGGCGAAGACGCGCGGCTGTACGACACCGTGCGAGCCGTCGGCATGGAGCTGTGCCCGCAGCTGGGCCTGACCATTCCGGTGGGCAAGGACTCGATGTCAATGAAGACCCGTTGGTCGGAGGAGGGCGCCGAGAAAAGCGTGACCTCGCCGATGTCGCTGATCGTTTCCGGCTTCGCCCCGGTTACTGATATCCGCCAGACCCTGACCCCGCAGCTGCGCCTGGACAAGGGCGCAACGGACCTGATCCTGATCGATCTGGGACGCGGCCAGAACCGCATGGGCGCTTCGATTCTTGCGCAGGTGTATGGTCAGCTTGGTCGCCAGGCGCCCGACGTCGATGATGCCGAAGACCTGCAGGCGTTCTTCGCCGTGGTCCAGGGGCTGAACGCCGACGGTCTGCTACTGGCCTACCACGACCGGTCCGACGGTGGTCTTCTGACCACTGTGCTGGAAATGGCGTTTGCCGGTCACTGTGGCCTGAGTCTGAATCTTGATGGCCTGCTGGAGAGTGCCGCGGATGTCGCACCGATGCTCTTCAACGAGGAGCTTGGTGCGGTGATTCAGGTGCGTCAGGACGACACCGAGATCGTGCTGGCACAGTTCAGCGCAGCCGGTCTGGGTGACTGTGTCGCGGTCATCGGTCAGCCGGTCAACAATGGCCATGTGTCGATTAAGCACGGCGAGAACGAAGTCTTCGCCGGTGAGCGCCGCCTGCTGCAGCGCCAGTGGGCAGAAACCAGCTATCAGATCCAGCGTCTGCGCGATAACGCCGAGTGCGCCGATCAGGAGTTCGACGCGCTGCTCGAAGAGGACAACCTGGGTCTTAGTGCCAAGCTCAGCTTCGACGTGAACGAGGACATCGCGGCGCCCTACATCAAGCGTGGCATTCGTCCACAGATTGCGGTGCTGCGCGAGCAGGGCGTCAACGGCCAGGTGGAGATGGCGGCGGCGTTCGACCGTGCCGGGTTCGCTGCGGTCGACGTGCACATGAGCGATATCCTTTCCGGGCGTGTCAGCCTTGAGGAGTTCAAGGGCCTGGTGGCCTGCGGTGGCTTCTCCTACGGCGACGTGCTCGGCGCCGGTGAAGGCTGGGCCAAGTCGATCCTGTTCAATGCGCGTGCACGGGATGGCTTCCAGGCCTTCTTCGAGCGCAAGGACAGCTTCGCTCTCGGCGTGTGCAATGGTTGCCAGATGATGAGCAACCTGCACGAGCTGATTCCGGGCACCGAGAACTGGCCGCACTTCGTGCGTAACCGCTCGGAGCAGTTTGAAGCGCGGGTGGCGATGGTTCAGATTCAGGATTCGCCATCGATCTTCCTGCAGGGCATGGCCGGCTCCCGTCTGCCGATCGCCATCGCCCACGGCGAAGGCCATGCGGAGTTCGAGAGCGAAGAGGCCATGCTGCAGGCAGATCTTTCCGGCACCGTGGCGCTGCGCTTCGTGGATAACCACGGCAAGGTCACCGAGCGCTACCCGGCCAACCCGAACGGCTCGCCGCGCGGTATCACCGGTCTCAGCAGTCGCGATGGCCGCGTGACCATCATGATGCCGCACCCGGAGCGGGTGTTCCGCGCCGTGACCAACTCCTGGCGCCCTGACGAGTGGCAGGAAGACGGCGGCTGGATGCGCATGTTCCGCAATGCGCGGGTCTGGGTCGACTGACCGACCGGGTCAATCTGGCCATTCCCGAGGAGCCCGTCGATAGCATATCGGCGGGCTTTTTCATTTGTGACAAAGGTCTATGAACCGGCAGCGCAAAGTGTCGTCTGAGCTATGACGCGCCGCACTATTCGGTGCGCACACGGATGGCAGAATGCCAGTTCGCTCGGCCGGTGGAGGTCGGGCTCATCTGCACGGAGAGGTCGATGTACAAGCTGTGCTTCTATGTTCCAGACAGTCATCTGAAAGCGGTCAAGAAAGCAGTGTTCGCCGCCGGCGCTGGCCGCATAGGCGCATATGACAGTTGCTGCTGGCAGGTACTGGGGCAGGGGCAGTACCGCCCGTTGGAGGGTAGCCAGCCTTTTATCGGGCAAACCGGGCAGGTGCAGCACGTTCCCGAGTGGAAGGTCGAATTGGTTGTGGCGGACGAGCTGATTCACGATAGCGTGAAGGCAATGAAGAAGGCCCATCCGTATGAAACGCCTGCGTTCGACGTCTGGCGTTTGTCCGACATGCAGTTCTAGCCTAACGGGTCGGGGCAGTCCTGGCGGTTGCGGCGCCCCGGCATTGATTCCTGGCGTTACGGGCGAATCTCGATCAGCGTGCCATCCTTCACCAGCGCCCAGATCTCGCGCATGTCGCTGTTGCTCAGCGCGATGCAGCCCTCGGTCCAGTCCAGGGTGTGGAAGAACCACTCCGGATACTCCTCATCCAGTGGCGTGCCGTGCAGCATGATCATGCTTCCAGGCGCTACGCCTTCCTGCTGTGCGCGGGCCAGGTCACGCGCGTTGGGGTAGGAGATGTGCATCGACAGGTTGTATTTGTCGCTGGTCTTGCGCCAGTCGATCCAGTAGAAGCCTTCCGGCGTGCGCTTGTCGCCTTCGCGCAGCTTTGCGCCGTCGGGTTGTTTGCCCAGCGAAACGCGATAGCTCTTGAGTGTCTGGCCAGCGCTGACCAGATGGAGTTTGCGTTCCGACTTGATTACCAGCACTTTGTCGATGGGTGAACCGCCCAGGCTGGGCGTCGCATTGGCGTGGGAGAACGCGGTAAAGGTGAGGCAGAGCAGGGCGAGCAGCCAGCGCATCGAGGCTTTCCTTCGAACTTCATCAGACCTGTATGTGCCAGCCGGTCCGGCAGACACTTCAGTCTGCGCGGGCGTGGCCCTGCTGGCGGTTGCGATAGCTTGTCACGGCCTCGTTGCGCACCGGGAAGGTCTGCTGCACCCGGTCGGTGAAGAAGCATTCTAGGGTACGGCCGATGGTCGGAAAAGCCAGCTCGGACCAAGGGATGTCTTGCTGATGAAAGAGCTTCACTTCCAGGCTTTCGTCTCCGGCACAGAAGTCCAGATCGACGAGCTCAGCGCGGAAGAACATGTAGACCTGATTGATATGTGGCAGGTCGAACAGGGTATACAGCTGCAGGTCACGCACTCTGGCGCAGGCCTCTTCGAGTGTTTCGCGCTCTGCGGCCTGCTGCATGGTTTCGCCGTTCTCCATGAAGCCGGCCGGCAGGGTCCAATAGCCCCGGCGCGGTTCGATCGCACGCCGACAGAGCAGCACGCGATCATCCCAGACGGGTACGCAGCCGGCGACAATCCTCGGGTTCTGATAGTGCACCGTCTGGCAGCTGTCGCAGACGAAGCGCGGCCGGTTGTCGCCGTCCGGTACGCGGACCAGCACCGGATCGCCGCACTGGTTGCAGTATTTCATGGGTGCCTTCCTGATTGCTCCGGGAAATATTGGGCTGTTCACACGGATTCGGCAAGGCAGCCTCTGCGCCGTTCGGGGTGGCTCTGACCCGCCTGGTTCGCAGTTGTAACATTGATATCGCATCGAGGCGTTGGAGCTTCTCGTTTGGCGCTCTCCGGGCCTTGGGCGGCTCCGCCTTTCATGCCATGATGCCGATCAAAGACGAAACGAGAAAATACATGCTGGACACAATACTCCACCGGGTGCGCGCTCATTCTCCGCATCTTCTGGAGCCGGAAGGCCGCCTGCCCGAGGCGGCCGTGTTGATGCCAATCACCCGCAGCGAGTCGCCGGAGCTGGTGCTGACGCTCCGCGCCGCCGGTCTTTCCACCCATGGTGGAGAAGTGGCGTTCCCCGGCGGTCGACGCGATCCGGAAGACCGCGATCTACTGCACACCGCGCTGCGTGAGGCCGAGGAAGAGGTAGGCCTGGCGCCAGGCATGGTCGAGGTCATCGGCCCGCTCAGCAGCCTGGTGTCGGTGCATGGCATCCACGTCACGCCTTACGTCGGTCTGGTTCCGGACTATGTCGAGTACCGCGCCAACGATGCCGAAATCGCCTCCGTGTTTTCTGTGCCGCTGGAATTCTTCTGCGAGGATCCGCGCGAGGTCACGCACCGCATCGATTACCAGGGACAGAGCTGGTACATCCCGTCCTACCGCTATGGCGAATACCAGATTTGGGGCCTGACCGCGATCATGATCGTCGAGCTGGTCAATGTCATATATGACGCCGGCATCGAAATGCGCCGCGCGCCTGCCGCATTCATCGATCTGTCCGGGCGGCGCGAGCCCTGAGCTGCACTGTCGCAGGGGCGAGGGGCATTCCTGTGGCCTGAGTACAACTGACAAGAAGAGGTGTGTCGTGAAATACCGTCTGGGAGAGTCGCGGGTCGAAGCGCATCCGCAAAGCTGGGTAGCCCCCAATGCCACGCTGGTCGGCAAGATCAGGCTGGATGCGGGTGCCAGCGTCTGGTTTGGCGCCGTTCTGCGTGGTGACAACGAGTTGATCCACATCGGTGAGAACAGCAACGTGCAAGACGGCAGCGTGATGCACACCGATATGGGGCATCCGTTGACCCTGGGTACCGGCGTCACGGTTGGCCACAACGCCATGTTGCACGGTTGCACGGTCGGTGATTACAGCCTGATCGGCATCAATGCGGTGGTGCTCAACGGCGCGAAGATCGGCAAGCACTGCATCATTGGCGCCAACACCCTGATTGCCGAGGGCAAGCAAATTCCCGATGGCTCACTGGTGGTCGGCTCGCCGGGCAAAGTGGTGCGTGAGCTGAGCGATGAGCAGAAGAAGATGCTCGAAGCCAGCGCCGCTCACTACGTGCATAACGCTCAGCGCTACGCGCGTGAGCTGGAGCGCGATGAGTGAACACGCAGGAAAAGCCGGTCGCCTCGCCTTGCGTCAGTCTCTGCGCTCTGGATGAGGACGACCTGTGCGTTGGTTGCCAGCGCAGTGCGGATGAGATCCGGCGCTGGGGGTTGATGAGCAACGAGGAGCGCCGCGAGGTGCTTCAACGCTGCAGCGAGCGACTTCGCCTCAGTGGCCAGCTGATGTAGGCGCGTGCCGGGTTCGTTTGTATTTCCAGTGTCGCGAGGATTCCATGCCAAGAATAGGTACACCATTGTCTTCCAGCGCTACGCGCGTCCTGCTCTGTGGCTGCGGCGAGCTTGGCAAGGAGCTGGTTATTGAGCTGCAGCGGCTTGGCGTGGAAGTCATAGCGGTCGACCGCTACGCCAATGCACCAGCCATGCAGGTTGCGCACCGCAGCCACGTGGTCGACATGCTCGACGGTGCTGCGCTGCGAGCGGTGATCGAGCATGAGCGACCGCATTACATCGTGCCGGAGATCGAGGCCATCGCCACCGCTACCCTGGTCGAGCTGGAGGGCGAAGGCTACACCGTGATACCCACGGCCCGGGCCGCGCAGCTGACGATGAATCGCGAAGGCATTCGCCGATTGGCCGCAGAGGAGTTGGGCTTGCCGACTTCACCCTATCGCTTCGCGGATTCGCTGGAGGAGTGTCGCTCGGCGGCGATGGCGCTGGGCTTTCCCTGTCTGGTCAAGCCAGTGATGAGCTCGTCCGGCAAGGGGCAGTCGGTGCTGCGCAGCGAAGCCGATATCGATGCCGCCTGGGATTATGCGCAGGCCGGTGGTCGCGCAGGTCGCGGGCGAGTCATCGTCGAAGGCTTTATCGCCTTCGATTACGAAATCACCTTGCTGACGGTGCGCCACACGGGTGGCACGAGCTTCTGCGAGCCGGTCGGCCATCGCCAGGAGAAGGGCGACTATCAGGAGTCGTGGCAGCCGCAGCTGATGGCGCCGGCGGCGATGACCGAGGCGAAGCGCATCGCACTGGCGGTCACTGAGGCGCTTGGTGGGCGGGGCATCTTTGGCGTCGAGTTGTTCGTCAAAGGCGATCAGGTCTGGTTCTGCGAAATCTCCCCGCGTCCTCACGATACCGGCCTTGTGACACTGGTTTCGCAGGACCTGTCCGAGTTCGCGCTGCATGCGCGGGCCATTCTCGGCCTGCCGATTCCGAGCATCCGCCAGATGGGCTCGGCGGCTTCAGCAGTGATTCTGGTAGAAGGTGAATCCACCGAAGTGAGCTTCGGCAATCTCGCTGCTGCGCTTGCAGAACCGGATACCGCGCTGCGTCTGTTCGGCAAGCCCGGTGTAAGCGGCCAACGGCGCATGGGGGTCGCGCTGGCGCGGGACGTATCCATCGATGCGGCGAGAGAAAAGGCGTTGCGTGCAGCTGCTGCTGTGAAAGTGGAGCTGTGAGGCTGGCGGGCCGGCTTGCTGCCGGCCCGATTACTCGGGTTGCTGCTCGTCCGAGGATGTGTCGTCGATGGTCCAGGCGCGTACGCTTTTCACGCGGTTATCGGCCGCTTGCAGGATTTCCAGCCGGTAGTTGCCGATCTGCAAGCAGATGCCGCTATCCGGCATGTGCTCAAGGGCCTCGGTGATGAGGCCGTTGAGCGTCTTGGGGCCGTCGCAAGGCAACTTCCACCCGAGGGCCCGGTTTACCTCGCGTATGTAGGCGGCGCCATCGATCACCAGCGTACCGTCGTCCTGCGGGTGAATATCCGGGCTGCGCAATACGTCCTGATTGCTAAACTCGCCGACGATCTCTTCGAGGATGTCCTCGAGCGTGACGATGCCGCGGACGTCGCCGTATTCGTCGACCACGATGCCGATCCGTCGCTTCTGCTTCTGGAAGTTCAGCAACTGGGTGGAAAGCGGAGTATTTTCCGGTACGAAATAGGGTTCGTTACAGGCTTCGAGCAGGCTTTCCTTGGTTAGCTGGTCATGACTGAGCAGGCGGGCAATCTGTCGCATATGGACGATGCCCTCGATCTGGTTGATGTCGTTGCGAAACACCGGCAGGCGGGTATGTGGCGTGGTGCGCAGCTGACCGATGATCGACTCCAGATCGTCATCGAGATCGATCCCGGTAACCTCGTTGCGCGGAATCATGATGTCGTCGACAGTGACCCGCTCCAGGTCGAGAATGCCGAGCAGCATGCTCTGGCGATTCAGCGGCAGGTCGGTGCCGGATTCGCGTACGACGCTGCGTAGCTCCTCGGTGGACAGGCTGTCGTTGCCCTTGTTGGACAGGTCGACGCCAAGCAGCTTGAGCAGTCCGTTGCTTACCCAGCCGAGCATGGCAACCAGAGGATAAAGCACCTTCTGCAGCAGCTTCAGCGGCAGGCTGACTGGGTAGGCGACAATTTCCGGGCGTAATGCGGCCAGGGTTTTCGGCGTGATTTCGCCGAAGATCAGCAAGATGATGGTCAGGCCGATGGTGGCAATCGCGATCCCTGCTTCGCCCCATAGCTGCATCGCGAGCACGGTAGCGATGGATGAGGCCAGGATGTTGACGAAGTTGTTGCCAACCAGAATGGTGCCCAGCAGGCGGTCAGGATGGGCCAGCAGTTCGCTGGCGCGCTGCGCGCCTCGATGCCCTTCCTTGGCCTGATGCCTGAGGCGGTAGCGGTTGAGGCTGAGCATGCCGGTTTCGGAGCTGGAGAAGAATGCCGAGCACAGCAGCAGAAAGACCAGCAGGCCGACCAGAAAGCCGGGGTGTAGATTTTCCACGGGTTAGCCTGTTTGCGTCAGATGTGCAGGATGAATTCGCGGAC
>DNMQ01000501.1 GCA_003488145.1 Pseudomonas sp. | reverse complement strand
TCGCGCAGCGCCTCGACCAGCCGCGGCGTCCACTCCTGCAACAGCTCGCCGTCCGGCGTCTCGAGGCTGAACTGGAATTGCGTGCGGCTGATCCGGTCCTCGATAGACAGATCCTGCACCGGCTGCAGGTACAGCTCGATACCTGGCACCTTGGCCAGCTCCGGTCGCAGCCGGTCGATGATCTGGCTGGCAGTCAGGTCTCGCTCGCCGTGGGGCTTGAGATTGATCAGCAGGCGGCCGCTGTTGAGGGTGACGTTGTCGCCATCCACGCCGATGTAGGACGACAGACTGTCCACCGCCGGATCGGCAAGAATCACCCGCGCCAGTGCCTGCTGGCGCTCGCTCATGGCGCGGAAGGAGATCGACTGCGGCGCCTCGCTGATGCCCTGGATCACGCCGGTGTCCTGCACCGGGAAGAATCCCTTGGGCACGGCGAGATAGAGCACGACGGTAAGGCCAAGCGTCGCAACCGCGACCAGAAGGGTCAGCGTCTGGTGGCGCAATACCCAGGTCAGCCAGCGCGAGTAACCGCCGATCAGGCGCTCGACCCAGTCAGGCTTGGCGTCGGCGGCCGTCTGCGGCTTGAGCAGCTTGGCGCACATCATCGGCGTCAGCGTCAGCGACACCACCAGCGAGATCAGGATCGCCACCGCCAGGGTGATGGCGAACTCGCGGAACAGCCGGCCGACGACATCCTGCATGAACAGCAGCGGGATCAGCACGGCGATCAGCGAGAAGGTCAGCGAGATCAGCGTAAAACCGATCTGCCGTGCGCCCTTGAGCGCGGCGTTGAGCGGTGTCTCGCCCTCCTCCAGGTGCCGCGCGATGTTCTCCAGCATGACGATTGCATCGTCCACCACGAAGCCGGTGGCAATCGTCAGCGCCATCAAGGTCAGGTTGTTCAGGGAGAAACCGCAGACGTACATCACCGCGAAGGTGCCGACCAGCGACAGCGGCACGGCAATTGACGGGATCACCGTGGCCGAGAGCTTCTTGAGAAAGACGAAGGTGACCATCACCACCAGGAAGGTGGCCAGCATCAGCTCGTGCTGCACGTCNNCCAGGCCGGCCGGCATGCTGGCCGTCACTTCCGGTAGCAGCGCTTGGATGCGTTCGACCACGTCGATGACATTGGCACCGGGCTGGCGCTGGACGTTGAGCAGCACCGCCTGGCTCTCGTTGGCCCAGGCCGCGAGGCGCTCGTTCTCGGCGCCGTCGATGATGTCGGCGACATCCTTTAGCCGCAGCGCGGCGCCATCCTCGTAGGTGAGGATCAGCTCGGCATATTCCTCGGGCGTTTTCAGCTGGTCGTTGGCGTCGAGCATCGACACCCGGGTCGGGCCGTCGAAGTTGCCCTTGGGCTGGTTGACGTTGGAGCTGGTAATCAGCGAGCGCACGTCGGCCAGCGAAAGGCCGTACGCGGCAAGTGCTTCCGGGTTGGTGCGGATACGCACCGCCGGGCGCTGGCCACCGGCGATACTGACCATGCCGACGCCGTTGATCTGCGCCAGTTTCTGCGCCATGCGCGTGTCGACCAGATCATGCAGTTTGGGCAGCGGCAGCGATTCGGACGTCACGGCCAGGGTCAGCACCGGCGTGTCGGCCGGGTTGACCTTGTTGTACACCGGCGGCGCCGGCAGATCGTTGGGCAGCAGATTGTTCGCCGCGTTGATCGCGGCCTGCACTTCCTGTTCCGCGACATCCAGCGCCACGTCCAGCGAAAAGCGCAGGGTAATCACCGAGGCGCCGCCGGAACTGGTGGATGACAGCTGCTCGAGCCCCGGCATCTGCCCGAACTGGCGCTCCAGCGGTGCGGTAACGGCGCTGGTCATGACTTCGGGGCTGGCCCCGGGATACAGCGTCATCACACGGATCGTCGGGTAGTCCACCTGTGGCAATGCCGCCACTGGCAACAGCTTGTAGGCGATCAGTCCTGCCAGCAGGATTGCGATCATGCTCAGCGTGGTCGCAACCGGTCGCAGGATGAACAACCGCGAGATGTTCATCGCTCTTCGCGCTCCGCAGCCTCACCGCCCCCGAGCACCGGATTTTCCGCAGCCTGCTCGGCCATGCGCTGGCTGCCGACGACCTCCACTTCAGCGCCATCGCGCAGGCGGTCGGTGCCNNCGAAGGTGCCGCGCGAGCCGAACTGCAGCGCCGCAGACGGAATCAACACGGCGTCGCGCAGGGTCTCGACCCGCAGGCGCACGTTGACGAACTGGTTGGGGATCAGCAGCTCCGCTTCATTGTCGAAACGCGCCTTCAGGCGCAGCGTGCCGGTGGTCGCATCAATCTGGTTATCGATGCTCTCCAGTATCCCCTCGCCAAACTGGATCTTTTCACCGCGATCCCAGATCTGCACTGCAAGCTCATCGCCCTGGCGATAGCGCGTCAGCACCGGCAGCAACTCGCCTTCGGGCAGGGTGAAGCTGATCGACATCGGCTGGGTCTGGGTGATCACCACCAGCGGCGTGGTGTCGTTGGCAGCGACCAGATTGCCCACATCGAGCTGGCGCAGGCCGACCCGACCATCGATGGGCGAGCGAATCTGGGTGAACTCGAGATTCAGGCGCGCCTCGTTGACCGACGCCTGATTGGCGGCCAGCGTGCCCTGGTACTGGCTGACCAGCGCTTCCTGGGTATCCAGGGTCTGCTTGGCGATGCTGTCATCGGCGTAGAGACCGCGATAGCGCTCGAAATCCACCTGCGCGTTCTTCAGCTGCGCGCGGTTCTGCTGCAAGGTGCCCTCTGCCTGCTGCAGCGCGACCTTGTATGGACGAGGGTCGATCACCGCCAGCAGATCGCCCTTCTTGACACGCTGCCCCTCTTCGAAACGCAGCTCGACCAGCTCGCCACCGACCCGGCTGCGCAGATTGACGGTATTCAACGGCGTCACACTGCCGAGCGCCTTGTTGAAGACCTCGAATTCACCCTGCTCCACCTTGGCCACGCGCACGGGCACTGGCCCGCCAAACGCGCCGAAGCCCGGACGCCCGCCCGGACGCTGAGGGGTTTCCTGAGGTGCAGGCCACAGCCACCAGACCAGCAGCCCGATGGCAGCTACGGCGAGGATGATGAGCAGCCAACGAAGGCTGGAACGCGCGGAAGAAGGATGAGCCACGGTCATGAACGGGGTTCGCTTGAAAAGGAGCGT
>DNMQ01000029.1 GCA_003488145.1 Pseudomonas sp. | reverse complement strand
GAGGGCCTGAGCTACAACCTCGCCGCGCACCGCCTGCTCTATCTGATGCGCGAAGCCAGCCGCCGGCAGCTCTCTGGCGTACAGCTCAAGGACGAAGCGGAAGTACCGGCGCTGGAAGGCGAACCTCGCGCCGGCAACTTTCTGCTCGGCTGAGCCGGTTCAGGCCGGTTGCCAGGGCTCAAGCGTCTGGCTGTAGACCACCGCGCCGTCGATGTCGCGCAGGCTGACCTGCAACGCAGCGGTCTGCGCGTCGATCTCCACCTCACCGAAGAACTGGAAGCCCGCCCGCGGCGAGCTGTTCGCCGTTGGCGGAGCCTTCTGGAACACCACTTCCGGACCAAAGGTACCATCCAGCGGATTCGGTCCGAAGCTGCCGGCGTTCAGTGGCCCGGCGACAAACTCCCAGAACGGTTCGAAACGCTGATAGGCGGCGCGATTGGGGTGATAGTGGTGCGCCGCGCAGTAGTGCACATCCGCGGTCAGCCAGACGGTGTTGCGCACTCGTGCACGCTGGATGAAGGTCAGCAGGTCGGCGATTCCCAGCTCCCGGCCCAACGCCTCGCCGTCGTTGCCATTGGCGATCGCCTCCCAGCGTGGACCGTCGGGCACATGCAGGCCGATGGGCATGTCGGCGGCGATGACCTTCCAGGTCGCGCGCGAGGCCCGCAGCTCGCGCTTGAGCCAGCGCAGTTGCTCGCGGCCGAGAAACGCCGTGTCGGCGCCCTGCTCCGCTTGCAGGTTGTGGGTGTTGGGCCCGCGATAGCTGCGCATATCCAGCACGAACACATCCAGCAGCGGCCCGTAGCTGACTTTACGGTAGATGCGCCCGAGCTTGTCGCCGCGGGCCAACCGCATGGGTGCGTATTCCAGATACGCCTGGCGTGCGCGCTGCACCAGCGTATCGATGTCGCGCACTTGCTGATAGCGGTCATCCAGCTCTTTGCTCGGCGACCAGTTGTTGGTCACCTCGTGGTCATCCCACTGCCAGATCTGCGGCACTTCGGCGTTGAAGGCCCGCAGGTTCTCGTCCAGCAGGTTGTAGCGGTAGTTGCCGCGAAACTCGCGCAGCGTCTCGGCGACCTTGCTCTTCTCTTCAGTGACCAAATTGCGCCAGACGCTGCCGTCCTCGGCGGTCACTTCGGCGGGGATCGGCCCGTCGGCATAGATCACGTCGCCGCTGTGCAGAAAGAAGTCCGGTCGGCGCATGCGCATGCTTTCGTAGATGCGCATGCCACCGAAGTCCGGGTTGATGCCGTAGCCCTGGCCGCAGGTATCGCCACCCCAGACGAAACGGATATTGCGCGGGCGAGTTGGTGCGCTGCGCAGATGGCCGAACCAGGGCTCGCTGAGCACGCCGCTGCGGGCATCCTCGAAGCGCGCACGGTAGAAGATCGACTGATCTGCCGGCAGCCCACGCAGATCGACGCGAGCCGTGAAGTCCTGACCAGCATCGGTGATCGAAGACAGCATGCGCCGCGGATTGCCGAAGCGACTGCGCGTATCCCACTCGACGACCAGTCGCCCGGGCCTGTCGCAGCGGCTCCAGATCAGCGCGCGGCCGTCCGTGACGTCGCCGGACTGCACGCCGTCGAGCATCTGCGGGCGCTCGCGCGGCGCGGCGATGATGGCGGGCGCAATGCCCAGGGCCGGCAGGGCGATGCCGGCGCCGATGCCCTGCAACAGTTGGCGGCGTTTCTGATCCGGTGCGGTCATCTCGGGGTTTCCTTGCGAGTGAGTGGTTCTCCTGATGTAGCCGCCCCGCTTGACAGTCCCGTGACGCACCGACCGACGGTACTTCACTGCTTGTCGCATCCCGCAGCCACGCTTAATGTGGGCGCCCACTTCGCTGGAGCCTCCGCCCATGTGGTCCTTCCGCGCCTGGCAGCGCAAACGCATCCTTGCCCGCAACCCGGTCGCGCCTGAGCTGTGGCAGCAGGTGCTCGACAGCCTGCCGATACTCGATGGCCTGAGCGGGGACGAGTTGAGCCGTCTGCGTGAGCGCGCCGTGCTGTTTCTGCACGACAAACGCCTGACGCCGCTGGCAGGGGTCGAACTACAAGCCGAGGATCGCCTGCGCCTGGCGCTGCAGGCGCAATTGCCGCTGCTGCACCTGGCCGATCTCGGCTGGTATCGCGGCTTTCACGAAATCGTGATCTACCCCGACGACTTCCTCAGCCCGCAGAGGCACCGCGACGCCGCCGGCGTCGAGCATGAATGGGACGCCGAGCACAGCGGCGAAGCCTGGTTGCAGGGCCCGGTGATCCTGGCCTGGCCTGGCGTGCAGCAGAGTGGCGGCTGGGAGGCCTACAACCTGGTGATCCACGAGCTGGCGCACAAGCTGGATATGCTCAACGGCGACGCCAACGGCCTGCCGCCGCTGCACCGGCAGATGCGCATCGACGCCTGGGCCAGCGCCATGCAGCGCGCCTACGACCAGCTCGACCGCATGCTCGACGCCTACCCGGATGCCGAGACACCGATCGACCCCTACGCCGCCGAGAACCCGGCAGAGTTCTTTGCCGTTACCAGCGAGTATTTCTTCAGCGCGCCCGACGTGCTGCATCGGGCCTTTCCCGAGGTCTACGCGCAGCTGGCGGACTTCTATCGGCAGGACCCGCTGGCGCGCTTGCAGCGCCTGCAGGCCGAACATCCCGATTACCGGGAACCTGCGTAGGCCGGGCGCGTCGAAGCCGGCGTGCATTGCACGCGACATTGCGCCTATAATCGCGCCCACTTTTTCCGCCCCCAGGCCGCGCTGGCCGATCAGGAGCCCATCGTTCATGAGCTACAGCAAAGTCCCGGCCGGCAAAGACCTGCCGAACGACATCTACGTCGCCATCGAGATCCCGGCCAACCATGCGCCGATCAAGTACGAAATCGATCACGACACCGACTGCCTGTTCGTCGACCGCTTCATGGCCACCCCGATGTTCTACCCGGCCAACTACGGTTTCATTCCGCACACCCTGGCCGATGACGGCGACCCCCTCGACGTGCTGGTCGTGACCCCCTATCCGGTTGCCCCGGGTTCGGTCATCCGCTGCCGTCCGGTCGGCGTGCTGAACATGACCGACGAAGCCGGCGGCGACGCCAAGCTGATCGCCGTCCCGCACGACAAGCTGACCCAGCTGTATGTGGACGTGAAGGAATACACCGATCTGCCGCCGCTGCTGATCGAGCAGATCAAGCACTTCTTCGAGAACTACAAGGATCTCGAGAAGGGCAAGTGGGTCAAGGTCGAAGGCTGGGAAGGCGCCGACGCCGCCCGTGCCGCCATCATCAAAGCTGCCGAGGCTTACCAGAAGTAAGTCGAAGCACTGAAGAAAAGCCGGCCACAAGCCGGTTTTTTTTATGCCCAAAAAAATCCTATCCAGTCCGAAATACAAACTGGTAGCCTTGATAAATCAATGGCTATAGCCAGCCGTAATCCATCTCGGTGATCTCCGCTCGGGGTTGATCCGGATGCGGCACCAACTCCAACTCGACGATCCGGGTCCACTGGATGTCTTGATCGCTCATTTCATGAGCCGCCACTGACTGGCCCTTGAGGACAATGGGGTGCCTGATCCGGGTGATGACGAAATCGCGGAATTCCTGCGACTTCCGGTCAAAGGCGCGGACGTGCCAGCGCAGGCCATTGTCGATCAGCGCGAACGGGACAACCTCCCGCTTGGTGCGGCCACTAGAGATGAAGTGGTACTCGATGCTAAGCGGACACTCCTGGTGAATAGCCCGAGTCACACTCGCAAGGACGTCCAGATCTGGGTGGGTGAGCCGGGACGGACTCTCGCTGGCAACCCACGCCTTGAGCCGCATCGGCTCGCCGTCACCAAATCCCTGGGTCAACCACGAGAGCACCCGCTCCGGCGGGAAGTCGAAGACCGGCCGAAAGCGTTGCCCCAGGACATATGACTTAGCCTTGGAGTCGTAATCGATGTTGCCGGGGGCTAGCTCCTTGTACAGCGCCAGATCCCTGGATGCGGCGGCAGACTGGATGCCAAACCGCGTAACCAAGTCCTGGCGGCGTATCTCCCCAGTGAATCGCACGCGCAACTCCACAAACGCGAGCCGATCGCGCTGTGGCTGGGTTAGATCTACAAGCTGTTCGTTCGACATCGTGACTGGCTCGTTCGGGTTAGCGAATCCTTGTGCTTCGTTAGCGGGATGGCACATACCCTTCCTTAGAGCACGCACATTACCCCATATTGATCACCCATGCGCTGCATTTTGATAACCACGAGAACAGATATCAGTGCGCCTACTGCCGCCAAATACCCCGCCCCAGGGCAGACAGCAGGCCGAACCTAAAGCATTGCCATCCAAGTACTAGCAAATGCCCCGCCACAGCTCGTTGGACTCGACAACTGCGACAAATCGACCAGCAGTAAACCCGTCAGGAAACAACGAAATCTGACTTTCCTCGTCAAGCTGATCTATGGTCCTGAGTAGCTGCTTCTCATCACGCAGAATAACTTCCATCGCTTCGCGGGATACCACCCTGAAGCCATCGACTGACTGGCCATCGAGCTCAATGGAGGTGTCGACGATCCAGGCACGTAGATCCGCTTCAGGCTGCTTGCCGTGATAGCCCAATCTGGCGCGTAGGTCTTGATCAGTTATCAGCGCACTGAGCACCGCCATCTGCTTGCGGCGTAACTGCCAGGCTGCCTTACGTAATGT
The DNA here is from genome assembly GCA_003488145.1 of Pseudomonas sp. Classification (GTDB taxonomy): domain Bacteria; phylum Pseudomonadota; class Gammaproteobacteria; order Pseudomonadales; family Pseudomonadaceae; genus Stutzerimonas. Next base: position 22,283 of record DNMQ01000029.1, on the reverse strand, counting down.
GCTGGCGCGATGCAGCCAAACCTCATGCCTGGTCGAGCGGATATAGCCTGACTTGACCTCAAGCAGCAGTAGCACACCATCCTGGTGGCAGATCAGATCCACCTCGCCGGCATCGTCCTCTTCGGTCGCCAGTGGCCGATAACCCACCTCAACGGCAAAGCCTCGTTGCCGAAGACTCTCGGCCAACGCCAGTTCTACCCGCTGGGTTTCTGCCTGCATGTCGGCCCGACGGGCATTTACTCGCCGAAGGTTATTGATTGCTGCAGTCAGGTTGTTCTGCTGCGCGCCAACCCATGGGAACTGAAAGCTGTAGCGGCCGATTTTGTAGAAGGGTTGCTCGTACAGCCTCGGTGCAGGCATCCCGGGCTGCAGCTTCAATTGCTGGGATAGCGCTTTGAAGTCGCTGGTCCAAAACGTAAGGATGGCCTTGGCTGAATCTGCGCTGCCTTTCGGGTGTTCGTCGCAAACAGTCCAGCCTGTGATCTTGCGGATCTTTTCTGGCTCTTCGGACCAGGTCATGGGGAACCGGTTTTCCCCGGTAAGCAGGCCATTCATGGCCAAGCGCCCTAGCGCCTGGGCAAGCACGCCCGATTCTCGCAGATGACTCTGGAATGGCTGGATAAACTCTTTCTGAAAGAAAACCGAGGTCAGCTCGCTCGCCAGCATCAAGTGGTGAAGCTGAACCTGGGAACCATCACTGAGGGAGACGCGATCACCCAGGCCGTAGATTTGCTGCAGCTGCAGTTCGCTACGAATCGCCTTGATAAAGGCCAGCTGGTTCAGCTCATGATTCTCAGGCGAGCCGATGATTTGTTCAGCCATGCCAGAGAGGGCGAAGGCATGTACTGCACGATTCATCCAGTAGTGCCAAAGCAAATCACTCTTACGCCCGGTGCGTTGCCACCGTTCTGTTCCCGCCTCCGACTGGTTGTAGATGAGCGACTCGCCCGGTTTTAGCTGGTAACGGCATTCCGGATCGAAGCAGAACCAGTCGATGGAATCTTCGTAGTCGATCCGCTCTTGGGTGGCCCCAATAAGAATGGCTAGAGATTCGAGATTTTGACGACATTTCACCACGTCAGAATTGCTGGATCCGGGAAAGATAATCGGTGATAGGTGACGTTTCAGCGATTGCCCGAGTCGTGATTCGCTCAGGCGGAAATCCTCTTCCGTGCAAGCACGGAGCTTGTTCAGAATAATGCGGTTGTAGACCTTCCACTGCTGACCGGAGCGATCAGCGGGCACATCTTCCGCAAAGGCTTCATAGGCCAGAACACTGAGGTAGGAAAACAGCTCCAGCAGCGATAAATGCTTGAGTTGTTTTTCAGCTATGGCTATCAGCTCATCAAAGGGCTTGAGCTGATCCAGCAACCGATCACAGACACCGAAGAATACTTGCCAGTCATCCCCTGTGAGCGCCACACGCAGCGTAAGCCAGAGGGGCGACTCGATACGCTCAAACAGCTTCGAGTAGCGAATCGCCCATCTGAGGGTTTCCGGGTTATGGCTGGCAAGGTGCAACAGCAGCTCGATGCTGACTGCATTATCGAAATGCAGCACCCGGCTGAGTGCCAGGCTAGCGAGCTCGGATTGAGCAACCGCATCCGCATCAAACCAAAACAATGCCGCTGCCAGGCCTTGCGCACGCTCAAGTGCTGACTGGTTCTTACCAGCCGGACGCTGGTCGAGGAAATGATGCAGGCTTTCATCAAGAGCACGGCCCTTGCTGATCTCTGACTGATTCCGTTCGTATACCGACTGGTAATGCCGTCGGCAGCGCTCTCCATTTTCCGTCATCCCGCAGCGCTCTCGTCAGCATTTGATTCCTGGCCGGAGCCTAAACCATCAACAGAAGTTCAGGGAGGAAACTCGGAAAAATCTATGCAGACCGACGGAACCGACCCAGAGAGCCCTTACGCAGGCAGCGAGCCCCTGCAGGCTTCAAGCGCAGGTGCTGATCGTCCTTGACTAGGTATTTCATGGCGTAGTGCGTATGGGCCCGTTTCGACTGATCCTCCCGCTGGATCAAGCCGATGCCGCACTCGTCACCATACCGTTCCTTGTCATGGTTGCAGCTATGGGCATATCCCTGACCACGCGTGACTTCCTCCCACAGTTCGCTGATCTCAATCGCCTTCCAAACATCACGGCAGACCTGGTTGCCATTGAAGAAGTAGGCCGCATGGATGTGATAACCCCTCTCGCCATTGCGATCTCCTTGCTCGACTGAGTAGGTGTAGCCAATCAGGTGCTCGAATATCGGATTACGGCTGTGCTCATAGATCAGATCATCCAGGTGATCGAATACCTGCTCGACGCGCTGCCTGGCCTTAGTTTCAGGTCGGTAGTAGAGGTCCAGTCTGATGACCGTAGTGCGTGAGTAAAGACTCATCACAGCATCTGTGTACGCCTCTATCTCCCTCGCCTGCTGCTTGGCCAGTTCTCGGCGATCCCCAGGCCTACGCCGATACCACCGCTGGCGGGTCAACTCTCGGATCCGTGCGGTCAGGACGTTCATGCTCTGTTCATGACTGAGCCAGTACGCACCCGTCTCGCTCATGCAGACAGGGCCATTGGGTGAGCGCTGAAGGCTGATGTCATCACAGGCTTCCCGGAACGCCTGTAGGTGCTCGCTGTAGTCGTATGGCACTCGGTCATCGAACAGGTTGTACATCTGCTGCACGTGGGTGAAGTACCGGGAGAGTCTGGTCTGCTCGACCTGCTCATAGCCTGACCGTTTGTACGTGATCCGGAATGCAGGTGTGTCGCTGTGCTCGATAGCCTGGACGAGTGCTTCGATCTTCAGGGCTATATCGGACTGTGAGAGGTGGGTGTTGTGCTTGCGGTTGTTCATGGCTGAGTACCTGGTTGGTTATGTCGCATACCAGGTACGTGATGTGTTTATTTTTACTGGTCTTCTTTCCCTCTGGTAGTAGTCAGTGGTGATGGATAGTGATGGTTAGTATTGGATAGAAGAGTTGGTAGTTAATAGCTATATCAATAGATGCATCCCTGACCAGAGCCGTCCCTCCCGACCAGGCCGGGCAATGGGGAGCAACATTGCCAAGCCTGTCGAGAGATTTGCCGCATTGCGCTTTGGGAGAGTTAGCTGAGAGCACAGAGCTGTTCGAGTCGGCATAAGCGCCATGACCATTCGAAGGCGCTAACACATCTGCCCATGCACCCAATGAGAAGATAATGTCACGTAGAACCGGAATGGGGGTACATTTGGGGGGACAATTATATTTATAAAAATTAATACCATATTAATCAAATACTTAATATCATAAAAAAGCCGCCCACAAACCGGCTTTTTTATTGCCCGCGATTTAGCCATCCGCTTCGTCCTCCGGGCGGCCGACGCGAACCTGATTTCGACCTCCGTGCTTGGCGTCATAGAGCGCCTTGTCCGCCCACGCGATCAACTGATCGATCTCATGCTGCCCGGCCTGCGTCTGGGCCACGCCGATGCTAACCGTGATCTCGATGTTGCCCGCTGCGGTCGTCAATGGCGCCTGCTCGATGGCCATGCGGATCTTCTCAGCCACACTGCGTGCGCCGTCGAGATCTGTATGCGGCAGTGCAATTGCAAACTCCTCTCCACCGAGACGGCCGAACAGATCGTGCGCGCGCAGCATGCTGGCGCATGTCGCAGTGAACTGCTTGAGTACCGCGTCGCCGATCGGATGGCCGTGCACATCGTTGACGCGTTTGAAGTGGTCGATGTCGAGCATCAGCAGGCTCAGGCTTTCATCGTGGCGGCGAGCCCGGGCAAGCTCGGCCTCCAGGCCGGTCAGGAACGATCGACGGCTGCTCACCCCCGTCAGCACATCGGTATTGGCCAGCTGCGCCAGTTGATCGTGAGCCTGACGCAGCTTTTCCGTGCTCTGGAAATAGCGGTTGCTCAGGACAAATATCAGCAGCGCAACCGCCGCCAGCAGCAGCGACATGATGCCAGCCGAGGCAATCAGCAGCTCCCGGCGCTCATCGAACGCAGCCATGAAATCCTTCGGCGACAACAGCACCACGACCACGACCCCATCATCGGCGAGCCGCCGGTAGGCACCCAGGCGATACTCACCATCGATCGCGCTCACCCCTTCGTAATAACCGCGCGCAGGGGCATTCGGATCGAAATAGGGCTTGTCTTCCGGCACCTTGAAACGCCCGTAACGACCGGGGATTGAGGTGCCTGAGGCTATGGCCCGCAGGCTACGGTCGGTTCCAACGAGCGCGATAGTGCCGTCCTTACCCACGTTTATTTGCTGGTAATAGCCGGCAAAGAAGCTGGTGGGAACCGAGAGCACCAGCACGCCGGCAAACTGACCATCTTTATGGATAGGCCTGGTGAACTGGATGGTCCACTGCTTCGACACCCGGCCCAGGACCGGCTTGCTGATAAATAGACGGTCCGCCTGCGGATTGTCGCGGTGCACGCGGAAATGCTCGCGATCACTGAGGTCCACCGCCTTCGGCGTCGGCCCCAGGTTGGAGAAGGTCAGCTTGCCGTCTTTACCGATCACCGCGAGCTGCGTGATGAAACGCCCGTAGGCACCCAGTTCCTCATTCACATGACTGCGAAGGTCGGGGTGCTCCAGCACATCCTCACGCATGTCCAGTAGGATGATGTCCATAAGCCGGATAGTGCTGCGTACGTGCGCCTCAAAGGCAGTGGCCAGGTTCATCGCGTCGTTGCGCGCGGCGTCCGTGGCGAGGACGCGCACGTGCTTTATCTCATTGATAACGAAGACCTACATTGGCACCAGCGTCAGGGTCAATATGAGTGCCGCCAGTAGTCCTGCCTTGCGTTTCAAGCTTTCGCTCCGTCGCGTCCTACGCGAAGTTCTTGTTCTGGAAGCTACCAGACGCGCGCTTGTGCCCGCCGGACACGTTGTCGCAGCTCAACTGCCACGTCCGAGCAGCAGGCACTGCGGACCCAGGTCATCGCGTCAACGGCGAGTTCTCTAGTGCACTCGGTGGGAATACCCACTGCTTTAGCAGGGATTCCCGTGACCGTACAGTTTCGCTATGGTGGCATACAGGTATCACGGAGTGATCGCATGGTCCGGGGCTCAATCATATTGCTGATGTTCATCGCCTTGCTCGGCTGCCAGCCCGACCCGGACGCCGTCCGGGTCGGCAGTAACCGCTGGCTCGGCTATGCCCCGTTCTATCTGGCGGACGAACTGCACTGGACGGCGCCGAGCGGCGTTCGCCTGGTCGAGTACCCGACCACCACCGGCGTGCTGCGCGGCTTTCGCAATGGCATGCTGGATGCCGCCATGCTGACCCTGGACGAAACGCTGCTGCTGCAAGCCAGCGCCGATCTGAATCTGGAGATCATTCTGGTCACCAATGTTTCCGCCGGCGCGGACGTCCTGTTCGCCCGCGCCCCGATAGCCACGGTCGACGATCTGCGCGGCCGGCGAATCGGCGTGGAGAACACTGCGCTCGGTGCCTATTTCCTCTCCCGCGTGGTTGATCAGGCGCAGCTGACCTTTGCAGACCTGGAGGTGGTCAGCCTGCCGGTTCATGAGCAGGTCGAGGCGTATGCCGCCGGCCGTGTCGATGCGGTCATCACCTTCGCCTCGGAAGGGCCAGCGCTGGAGGCCAGCGGCGCGCGCCGCATCTTCGACAGCCGCCAACTGCCGGGCGAGATCGTCGACGTTCTGGTCGTTGATCGCCAGCGGGTCAATCCTGAGCAGCGCAGGCGCCTCAGAGCGCTCTGGTTCGACGCCTTGCGCGCCTGGCAGGAGCAGCGCGCCAAGACCGACCCACACCTGCTCGCACGCCTGGGCCTGACGCCCGCTGCGCTGCAGGTCACGCTGGACGGCTTGCTCATGGGCGATCGCGCGGTCAATCGCGAATGGCTCCGTGACGGCCAGCTACACCGCAGCATCGAACGTCTGAACCAGTACATGGGCGAACGACAACTGCTGAACAACGTCCGGCATGAGGGGCTGGTCCCCCGCTGTGAGGTGCTCGAATGCTGACAAGATTGTCGCTGCGAAAATCGCTGCCCCTGCTGCTGGGCATCTTCGGCCTGATGTTCACGGTGCTCCTGACCACCTGGCACCTGCCGACGCGCATCGAGGAAACGCTCACCGACTGGCGCGACCACACCGCGCAGCACCTCGCCCTGCTGCAGAGCAGCCTGAGCGACCATCGCCGGCTGGGGCGCAACGCCGAGCTGGAGACGGAGCTGGCCGACCTGGCGAGCCTGGAGGGGGTGCGCTGGGCGATGGTGATCGGCCCTGACCTGCAGATAATCGCCACCACCCGGCTGGGCCTGACGGCCGAGCGACTCGAGCTGATCGACGCTGCCGCGCTCAAGGCCCGTGTCGACAGCGGTCGACCCGCCTGGGCCGGCGAAGGCGCGCGACAGCTGGCGATCTATCCGCTGGACCATGTCGCGCAGGATGGCACGCCGGTGCGCGAAGCGCTGCTGGCCGAATACGACTTCACGCCGATGCTCGCGCAGACCAAACGTGACGCCTGGTTCTATCTGGCCCAGACCCTGACGTTATTGCTGCTGCTCGGCCTGATCCTCAACCGCATCTACGGACGCCTGCTGACGCGCCGCCTGGCGCGCATCGACCAGGCCGCACGGCAGTTCGCCATCGACCAGCGGCCACAGACCCTGGCGGTGGCCGGCCGCGATGAGATCGGGCGGCTCGCCGCCACCCTCAGTCGCATGATGAACCAGCTGCACGAGCGGCAGCTGGCCCTCAGCGAAAGCGAACAGCTGCTGCGCGACCTGATCGACACGGCGCCGATCGGCATGCTGGTGGTCGACCGCGAGCTGCGCGTGCTGCAGGCCAACCCGGCGGCTGCCGCCCTGTTCGGTTGTACGCCGGAGGAGCTCATCGGCAACCTGCCGGGCGACCGCCTGGCAGAGAGCGATGCCACCGCGCGCCTGCGCAGCACGCCGGCGAACACCACGCTGGAGCTGACCGGCCGCCGCAACGGTCAGGACATTCCGCTGGAAATCAGCTGCACGCCCTTCCAGCGCTACGGCGTGCGCCATTTCCTGGTCCTGCTGCGCGATATCAGCGACCGACTGCGCGCCGAACAACGGCTGCGCTTTCTCGCCCACTTCGATCCGCTGACCCAGCTGGCCAACCGCAACTACCTGATGCAGCGCCTCGACCAGCTGCTGGCAGCTCGCCTGCCGTTGAGCCTGCTCTACCTCGACCTGGATCACTTCAAGCGCATCAACGACAGCCTCGGCCATGAAGTCGGGGACAAGCTGCTGATACAAATCGGCGATCGCCTCGGCCAGCTGATGCCGGAAAAATCCCTGCTTTCGCGCACCGGTGGCGACGAGTTCATGCTGTTGCTCGACAGCAGCGATGCCCGGCGTGCGGAACAACTGGCGAAAAGCATCATCGAGCGTTTCGAGCTGCCGGTGCGCATCGGTCAGTACGAGTGCTTCGTCAGCCCGAGCATCGGCATCGCCGTCAGCGACGGCCGGCACAGCGCCACCGAGCTGCTCAAGCGCGTCGACCTGGCGCTGTATGCGGCCAAGGACGCCGGACGCAATCGCACCGTCATCTACAACGAAGCACTCAGCGACGCAGCCGCCAGCCGCCGTGAGCTGGAGCAGGCGCTGCGGCGCGCGCTTGATCACGAAGAGTTCGTGCTGCACTACCAGCCGCAGGTCAACGCCCAGGGTGAACCGGAAGTCATGGAGGCCCTGCTGCGCTGGGCTTCGCCGGACCGCGGCCTGGTGCCGCCCGGGGAGTTCATTCCGGTACTGGAAGAGAGCGGCATGATCATCGAGGCGACACGATGGGTGTTTCGTGAGGCCTGCCGACAGGCTTGTCGCTGGCACGCCATGGGGCATGCGCTGCGCATTGCGGTCAACCTCTCGCCACTGGACTTCCGCCAGGCGGATCTGGCCGGCAGCCTGCTGGCGATTCTCGAGGAAGAAGGCGCATCAGCAAGCATGCTGGAACTGGAGGTCACCGAGAGTGCGCTGCTCGAAGCCGATGAGCATGTCCAGCAGACCCTCGGCCGCCTGAAGGCCGCCGGGCTGCCGCTGCTGCTCGACGACTTCGGCACCGGCTACGCCTCGCTGACCTACCTGCAGCGCTTCCGCTTCGATGGCATCAAGATCGACCGCGAGTTCGTCAGCGGGCTGCCGGATAGCGAACAGTCGGTCGCGCTGGTGCGCGGCATCCTCACCATGGCCAGCCACCTCGGCCTGCACGTGGTCGCCGAAGGCGTGGAGAACGAGCGTCAGGCGGCGTTCCTGCGGCTCAACGGCTGCCCCAGCTTGCAGGGATTCCACTACGCACGGCCGCAGCCGGCAGCGCAGTGCCGCCTGCAGCAGAACGGTCGACCGATCAACCTGCAGCTGCCGCTGGACGGATAAGCACCGACCGGCGTGCCAGCATTAAGCCTTCAATTGCGAACAGTTCGCATCTGGGATAGTTTCGTTGCCCCTCTCGGTGGCACGCTCCCATGCGCGACAACAACAAGATTTCCGATGCCTGCCTGCAGTGTTACGTCCATCATCGCCAGCAACTGGTCGCCCACCTCACGCGCCTCGGCGGCTGTCGCCCGCTGGCCGAGGACCTGGCGCAGGATGCCTGGCTGAAGCTCGCCCAGATCATGCCCGAGCAGCGTCTCGACAATCCCAAGGCCTATCTCTTTCGCATCGCCACCAACCTCTTGCGTGATGCCCTGCGCCATCGCGCGCTTGTCGGTGTCAGCGACGAGGCACCGCTGGAACTGATCGAAGCCGTGCAGGCCGACCCCTGCGCTCTGGTTGAAAACCACTGCGCGTTGCAATGCGTGCTGCGCCAGCTCGATGACCTGCCGCCGCGTTGCCGCGAGGTGTTCGAACTGGCCCGGCTGGAAGGTCTCAGCCAGGCCCAGATAGCCGGACGCCTTGGCATCTCGGTGAATACCGTGATCGCCCAGCTGGCCAAGGCGCGCCAGCGGCTGGAGCGGCCGTAACTTTTTTTCTTCGACGCCGTAATGGTTTTTCCGCGCTGATTCGTCTTGCCTGTGCCCTTGCGCAATTGAGATTTATTCTCGATTAATCGGCATCCTCGCAGATGCTTTCGTGCGGTCCAGCCGCCAGACAAGAAACCACCGAAGCCGCGAAAACGGCCCGCTCCGGGTCGCGGCCGCGCTCGGCCCGAGGAATGTGCATGACCCCGTCCAGTACCGTAGTGCCCTTCGCCCCCGGCCCCGTCAGCAACGGGCTGTTCACCCGCAGCAATCACGATGACTATCGCCAGCTCCTGCAGCAGGGACTGAACCTGGTGCAGCAGTGCCTGCAGCGCCAGCAGCAGCCGTTCAGCGGCATCCTTCCGCAGGAACTGGCCGCCGATTTCGAGCGCGTCGATCTCGAGCGTCCGCTGGGCGATGCCGGCGCCGCGCTGCGCGAGCTAGATCAGCTCTATCTGCGCGACGCGGTGTACTTCCATCATCCGCGCTATGTCGCCCACCTCAACTGCCCAGTGGTGCTGCCCGCGCTGCTTGCCGAAGTGCTGGTGTCGTCGCTCAATTCTTCGCTGGACACCTGGGACCAGAGCGCCGGCGGCACGCTGATCGAACAGCGCCTGATCGACTGGACCTGCGCGCGCATCGGTCTCGGCGGCCAGGCCGACGGCGTGTTCACCAGCGGCGGCACCCAGTCCAACCTGATGGGCCTGCTGCTGGCCCGCGAGCACGTCTGCAACCGCCTGCCCGGCCACGACGGCAACCTGCGTCACGGCCTGCCGGCCGAGGCCGCCGGGCTGCGCATATTCGCCTCCCGCGCCAGCCACTTCAGCGTGCAGAAATCCGCCGCGCTGCTGGGCCTGGGCTACGACGCCGTGCGCAGCATCGAAACCGACAGTGCCCAGTGCATGAGCGTGCCGGCGTTGGCCCAGGCCCTGGCCGACTGTCAGCGCCTGGGCGAGCTGCCCATGGCCGTGGTCGCCACCGCCGGCACCACCGACTTCGGCAGCATCGATCCGCTGCCGGAAATCGCCGCGCTGTGCCAACACTATGGCGTCTGGCTACACGTGGACGCGGCCTATGGCGGCGGCCTGCTGGTTGCGCCGCGCTACCGCCACTGGTTGGCCGGCATCGAGCATGCCGACTCGGTCACCGTCGACTATCACAAGTCGTTCTTCCAGCCGGTCAGCTGCAGCGGCTTCTTCGTTCGCCAGCGTCAGCACCTGAGCTACATCACTCACCACGCCGACTACCTCAACCCACGCAGCCAGACCCGCGAGGGCACGCCGAACCTGGTCAACAAGAGCATCCAGACCACCCGCCGCTTCGACGCGCTGAAGCTCTGGCTGACCCTGCGCATCCTTGGTGCCGAGCATATCGGTGCGATGTTCGAGGAGGTCATCGACCGCGCCGCCGATACCTATCGCCTACTTGCCGACGACCCGGCCTTCGAGGTCTTCACCCCGCGCCTGAGCACCCTGGTGTTCCGCTTCGTCGCCCCGGGCGTGGCCGCCGAGCGCCTGGATGAGATCAATCGCGAGATCCGCAAGGCGATCTTCCGCTCCGGCGCAGCGGTCATTGCCGCCACCGTGGTTGAGGGTCGGCAACACCTCAAGTTCACCCTGCTCAACCCGGAAACCACGCTGGACGACCTGCGCGCCATCGTCGAGCTGATTCGTGGCCACGGCACCCGCCTGCTCGATGACCTGCCCAGCAGCGCCAACCAGTAAGGAGATCGCACATGAACAAGATGTATGACTTCATCGGTATCGGCATCGGCCCGTTCAACCTCGGTCTGGCCTGCCTGGCCGAGCCCATCGACGGGCTCGACTGTCTGTTCCTCGACCGCGCCGAGGGCTTCAACTGGCATCCCGGCATGATGCTCGACAGCGCCACCCTGCAGACGCCGTTCATGGCCGATCTGGTGACCCTGGCCGACCCCACCAGCCGCTTCAGCTTTCTCAACTATGCCAAGCAGGTCGGGCGGCTGTACGCCTTCTACATCAAGGAAGACTTCTTCCTGATGCGCCGCGAGTACAACCAGTACTGCCAGTGGGTGGTCGAGCAGCTCGACAGCCTGCGCTTCGATCACTTCGTTCAGCACGTCGACTACCTCGACGAGCGCCGTTGCTATCGGGTGCGCGGCGTACACACGCGTAGCGGGGAGGGCTTCGAGCTCCTCACCCGCCGTCTGGTACTCGGTACCGGCACCACGCCCTATCTGCCGACCTGCTGCGAAAGCCTGGCCGAGCACGTCAGCCACAGTGGCAACTACCTGCAGGACAAGCCGCGCCTGCAGGGCAAGCGCTCGATCACCGTGGTCGGCAGCGGTCAGAGCGCGGCGGAGATCTACTACGACCTGTTGCAGGAGATCGACCGCCACGACTACCAGCTGAACTGGATCACTCGCGCGCCGCGTTTCTTCCCGCTGGAATACACCAAGCTGACGCTGGAAATGACCAGCCCGGAGTACATCGACTACTTCCACAGCCTGCCGCGCAGCACCCGGGAAAAGCTCATCGACAGCCAGAAGGGCCTATACAAGGGCATCAACGCCACGCTGATCAACGCCATCTACGACGAGCTGTACAACCAGAGTCTCAAAGGCGAGGTACCGACCCAGCTGCTGACCAATGCCGAGCTGCGTCGCTGCCAGCGCCTGGGCGATGGCACGCTGGAGCTGGAGTTCTTCCAGCATGAGCTGGAGCAGAGCTATCGCCACCGCTGCGATGCACTGGTGATGGCCAGCGGGTATCAGTACCGCCTGCCGCGATTTATCCAGCCGATCGCCGAACGTATCGCCTGGCAGGCACCGGAACGCTTCGCCGTGGCGCGTAACTACAGCATCGACCGCAACGGCGGCGAGGTCTTCGTACAGAACGCCGGGCTGGTCGATCATGGCCTGGTGACACCGGATCTCGGCATGGGCTGCTACCGCAACGCCTGCATCCTGCGCGAGATTTGCGGGCACGAGCACTACGCGGTGGAAACGAAGATCGCCTTCCAGCAGTTCAGCCTGCCGCAATCGCTGGCACCGCAGGGCGCGGTGGCGGCGCGATGACGCTGCGACGTGCGCTGATCGGCATGACGCTGCTGGCAGTGCTCGGCGATAGCCTGCTGATGCCGTTCTACCCGCAGTACTTCGCCGAGCGCTTCGGCGAACTGCGCAGCGAGCAGGTCGGGCTGTACCTTGCCGCGGTGTGCCTGGTGGCGATGCTCGCCCTGCCGCTGTGGGTACGCCTGTCCAGGCATGCACATCCGCTGCGGCTGCTGATCTTCGGCCAGCTGATGGCCGGGCTGCTGGCACTGGCCTGCGCAACGATCGAGCAGCAATGGCTGTTCTGGCCGGTATCGCTGACGATGATCGCCTTCAAGGCCAGTTACCTGCTGATGTATCCCTACGTGATGGGCCTGGTGGGCGCCGACCAGCAGGTACGCACCATCGGCCTGCTCTCGGTAGTCGTGCACCTGGGCGCAATTGCCGGCGCGACGCTGGGCGGCGGGGTGCTGCACTACCTCAGTCCGGCGCGGATGTTCGTGCTGATGGGCCTGATGGACTTCGTGCAGATGGCCGTCAGCCTGCTGCTGTTGCGCCATGCGCCGCAGCCCACCCGGGTCGATGCAAGCACACCACCGAGGCCACGGGAAGAACATCTGGCCATTGCCCGACTGTGCCTGCTGATGCTGGCGTTCTACTTCTGCATCTACCTGGCGCGGCCGTTCTTCACGGTGTACTGGGAGCAGCTCGGTGGGCCTCAGGCCAGCTGGATCACCGGTCTGGTCTATGCCATTCCCGGCATGCTGGCGCTGCTAGCCCTGGCCCTGCGCTACCACGCAGGGCAGCACCTGACCGCCTGGCTGCTGCTGGGCGCGGCCGGGCTGGCGTTGCAGGGCATCGAGCAGATGCCGCTGGTACTGGCCGGGCGCGTGCTGTTCGGCTGGGCGCTGTACCAGCTCACCGTCGCGCTGGATGCGCGACTGTTCGCTCTTAGCCGGCCGGAGCATTACGGCCGCGACTACAGCCTGATCAACATCTTCCAGAACCTCGGCGTGCTCGCAGCTTCGTGGCTCGCCGGATTGGTGGTGCGCGATGCCGGCCTCGCCGCGCCGTTCTTCCTTTCCGCCCTCGGCCTCGTTCTCACCGCCTGCGTGCTGCGCTGGCTGCTGGTTTCAGCAGCGACGCGTGCGCCCCTCTGTGGAGCCAAATCATGAATACCGCTCTTTCCCGCGCGGATGGTCCGCGCTTCGTTCGCTACTGCGCGCTTGGCGCCATGCACTTTGAAACCGTGCAGCCAGAACATTTGCCGTTGCTGCATGACTGGCTGCGCCGCGACTACGCGCGCTTCTGGGCCATGGGCCATTTGAGCCTGGCTCAGTTGACCAATTACGTCGACGAAATCCAGCGCAGCAGCCATCGCGACATTGCCCTCGGCATGTGCAACGGCGAGCCGGCGTTCCTGTTCGAGGGCTATCACCCGGCCCACGACCGCCTCGCCGACCACTACCAGGTGCGCCCCGGTGACCGCGGCATGCACCTGCTGCTCGCCCCCTGCGAGCGCCCGGTGCACGGCTTCAGCCTGGAAGTGATGCGCAGCATTCTCGCCTATCAATTCGCCGACCCGTTCGCGCGGCGCATCGTCGTCGAGCCCGACGCGCGCAACGCCAAGGTGCATGCCTTGAACCAGCGCGTCGGCTTCGTCTACCAGCGCCTGCTGCACCTGCCGGAAAAAGACGCCTGCCTGGCGTTCTGCACCCGCGCGCAGTTCCTCGCCACCCTTCAGGAGAATCCGCAATGAATCAGCTCGTGCAACTACCAACGGTCCCTGCCGACCTGGCCACCGAACACCTGCAGGCCGAACATTGGGCCCGCGCCAATCGCCTGCTGCTGAAGAAAGCCCTGGCCGAGTTCAGCCACGAAAGGCTATTCAGCCCAGAGCCGCTGGGCGACAGCCACTACCGCGTCGCAGTGCCGGACAGCTCGACCGAGTACCGCTTCAAGGCGCGACGACTGGCGCTGGATCACTGGTCCATTGTTACCGACTCCATCGAGAAACTCAGCGATGGCCTGCAACAACCACTGGACGCGCTGAGCTTCATCATCGAGTTCGCCGACACCCTGGGCATCTCGGAAAACAACCTGCCGGTCTATCTCGACGAGATCAGCAGCACCCTGTTCGGCAGCGCCTACAAGCTCGCCAACAGCCCGCTGAGCGCCGCCCAGCTGGCCCTGGCGGATTTCCAGCAGATCGAGACCGGGATGCGCGAAGGCCACCCGGGCTTCGTAGCCAACAACGGGCGGATGGGCTTCGACGCCCAGGATTACCGCGCCTACGCGCCGGAAGCGGCGAGCCCGGTGCGCCTGGTCTGGCTTGCCGTGCACCGCAGCCGCGCCAGCTACAGCGCCATCGACGGGCTCGACCAGCCGACCCTGCTGCGCGAGGAGCTGGGTGGTCAGCTCGACGTGTTTCATAACCAGCTGCGGGCGCTGCAGCTCAACCCGGACGACTATCTGCTGATGCCCGCGCACCCCTGGCAGTGGCACAACATCCTGGCCATCGGCTTCGCCGCGGAGGTCGCCAACCGGCAGATCGTCCATCTCGGTCTGAGCAATGACCGCTACCTCGCGCAGCAGTCGATCCGCACCTTCTTCAACCAGAGCCAGCCGCAGCGGCGCTACGTGAAGACCGCGCTTTCGATCCTCAACATGGGCTTCATGCGCGGGCTGTCGCCCTACTACATGCAGGCGACCCCGGCGATCAACGCCTACCTCGCCAAGCGCGTGGCCAGCGACCCCGTGCTGCGCGACTGCGGCTTCCAGTTGCTGCGCGAAGTGGCAGCGATCGGCTATCGCAACCCTTACTACGAGCAGGCGCTGCCGGCCAGCAGCCCCTATCGCAAGATGCTTTCGGCGCTCTGGCGTGAGAGCCCCTATGGCCACATCCAACCCGGCCAAAGGCTGATGACCATGGCCGCGCTGCTGCACAGCGATGGCGACGAACGCGCCCTGCTGCCGACGCTGATCAGCGCCTCGGGGCTGACCGCCGACCGCTGGCTGCGCCGCTATCTCAACGCCTATCTGACGCCGCTGCTGCATTGCTTCTACGCCCACGATCTGGTGTTCATGCCGCATGGCGAGAACCTGATTCTGGTGCTGGAAGACCATGTACCGGTGCGCGTGCTGATGAAGGACATCGGCGAGGAAGCGGTGATTCTCGATGCCGACGCGCAGATCCCCGAGGCCGTAGGCCGTCTCGCGGTGTCGGTGCCCGACGAGCTCAAGGTGCTGTCGATCTTCACCGACGTGTTCGACGGCTTCTTCCGCTATCTGGGTCAAATCCTCGATGAGCAGGTCGGCCTGCCGGAACAGCGCTTCTGGCAACAGGTCGCCGACTGCATCGCCGGCTACCAGGCCAGCCAGCCGCAGCTGCGCGACAAGTTCGTCCGCTACGACCTGTTCGCCGAGGAATTCGCCCGCTCCTGCCTGAACCGTCTACAACTGGGCAACAACCGGCAGATGCTGGATCTGGCCGATCCGGCCGGTGCACTGAAATTCGCCGGCAGCCTGAAAAACCCCGTCGCGCCCTATGCGCCGGAACGCTGAAACCCAATGGGCGGATGACGAGGCGCTGAACGACCTGCTGCTGCGGGTGCGCAGCGCCCTGCCGGGACTGGACGGGCGCGTCGGCTCGCCAAGACCCGACGAGCTGATGCTGGATCGCCCGCAGTCGCTGGCCGCCCTGCTGGCGCACTGGCAGGCGGCGCACCCGGAAGCGGGCCGCCATTACTGGGCCGCGCGCTGCTGGACGCTGCTGGTCTGGCAGCCCATCTATCTGCAGGTGCTGGCCGTACAACTCGATGGCCAGTCACCCGAGCTGGAGGGCATCGCGCAGGGTATGCAGCAGGGCTTCGTCGCCGGTTTCTGCCTGCCGGCCCATCAACCGCTGCATGCGGACGCGCAACGCCTGCTGCGCCACGCCGGGCAGCAGATCCGCCAGTTCTGCGAGCAGACCCACGCGGCCTGTGGTGCGTTGCTCGGTCTGCATCCGAAGCTGGCGCAACGCCTCGCCGCGGATTGCGTGATGGCCGCGCTGCTGCACGCGCAACGGACCGATGGTTGCGGCAACCTGCAGCTCTGCCGTCGCGCCGATGCCTGGCTGGATGCGTGCGGCATGCAGGGCGCCAGCGGCCTGCTGGCGGTGCAGCTGACCGATGGCGGCACCCGTCTCGGCTTGCAGCGCAAGGCCTGCTGCCAGCATTTCCGCCGCGCCGATGGCGAGCTCTGCGACAGCTGCCCGAAGCTGCCGCTCGCCGAGCGCACTCGACGCCTGCGCGAGCAGCATGGTTAGCGCTCGCTGACCTCAGGCAGCATCCCGACACCTTACGCAGCTGGATACACATCACGCGGGCGAACCTTGTGGCTGCCGCGGGCGTTTCTTTGCTAATGTCGCGCCCGTTTCCGACTCGCCGCCGACGACAGGTTCCCCCATGGCCCGCAAGAAAGCTGCCCTCGATTTCGAACAATCCCTCGCCGAGCTGCAACAGCTGGTGGAACGCCTGGAAAGCGGCGAGCTGTCGCTAGAAGACTCGCTGACCTGCTTCGAACAGGGCATCGGCCTGACCCGCGACTGCCA
Organism: Pseudomonas sp.; assembly: GCA_003488145.1. GTDB lineage: Bacteria > Pseudomonadota > Gammaproteobacteria > Pseudomonadales > Pseudomonadaceae > Stutzerimonas. Next base: position 5,697 of record DNMQ01000029.1, on the reverse strand, counting down.
GGCTGCGCTGAGCCAGGCCGAGCAGAAGGTGCAGATCCTGCTGGAACGCGACGGCAGCCTGCAGGAAGCCCCCTTCGAGTCGGACCCCGAAGCATGATGATCGGCGACTACCAGAAACGCTGTCAGCAGCGCGTCGACGGCTGCCTCGAAACCCTGTTCGTCGCGCCGCTGCCGCAACTCGAGCGGCTCTACCAGGCCATGCGCTACAGCGTGATGAACGGCGGCAAGCGCGTCCGCCCGCTGCTGGTCTACGCCGCCTGCGAAGCACTGAACGGCGACAAGGCCAGCGCTGACGGCGCGGCCTGCGCCGTCGAGCTGATCCACGCTTACTCGCTGGTGCACGACGACCTGCCGGCCATGGACGACGACGACCTGCGCCGCGGCCAGCCCACCACGCACAAGGCGTTCGACGAGGCCTGCGCGATCCTCGCCGGCGACGGCCTGCAGAGTCTCGCTTTCGAGGCCATGGCCCAGGCCGAGCACAACCCGCAGGACGCCACGCTGCGCCTGCGCATGTTCGCCGTGCTGGCCCGCGCCGCTGGGCCCGCCGGTATGGTCGGCGGTCAGGCCATCGACCTCGGTTCGGTCGGGCTCAAGCTCGATCGCGACGCCCTGGAGCTGATGCACCGGCACAAGACCGGCGCCCTGATCGAAGCCAGCGTGCAGCTCGGCGCGCTCGCCAGCGGCCATGCCGACGCCGACAACCTCGCCTCGCTGAGCCAGTACGCCCGCGCCATCGGCCTGGCCTTCCAGGTGCAGGACGACATTCTCGATGTCGAAAGCGACACCGCGACCCTGGGCAAGCACCAGGGCGCTGACATCGCCCGGGACAAGCCCACCTATCCGGCACTGCTCGGCGTGGAGGCGGCCAAGGCCTACGCGCTGGAACTGCGCGACCAGGCACTGCACGCGCTGCGCCCGTTCGATACCGCCGCCGAGCCGCTGCGCGAGCTGGCGCGCTACATCGTCGAACGACGCAACTGAGCCTTTCGCTGAAATAGCAGTCAAACCCCTACCGGACCCGGGGCCGTTCTTATCGAGAGGCCCATCGGGTAAACTGCCGCTCTTTTTTCAACAACAACGATCCGCCTGATGCCCAAGACTTTTCACGAGATCCCTCGGGTTCGCCCCGCGACGCCCGTTCTTGACCGAGCGGCGACCCCCGAACAGCTGCGCCGACTGGGCGAGGCGGAACTCGAAGAGCTTGCCAACGAACTGCGCCAGGAGCTGTTGTACAGCGTCGGCCACACTGGCGGGCACTTCGGCGCCGGCCTCGGCGTGATCGAGCTGACCATCGCCCTGCATTACGTCTACGACACCCCGGACGACCGGCTGGTGTGGGACGTCGGCCATCAGGCCTATCCGCACAAGATCCTCACCGGTCGCCGCGAGCGCATGGCCACGCTGCGTCAGAAGGACGGCCTGGCCGCCTTCCCGCGCCGCTCGGAGAGCGAGTACGACACCTTCGGCGTCGGTCATTCCAGTACCTCGATCAGCGCCGCCCTGGGCATGGCGGTCGCCGCCCGTCTGAAAGGCGAGCAGCGCAAGTCCATCGCGGTGATCGGCGACGGCGCGCTGACCGCCGGCATGGCCTTCGAGGCGCTCAACCACGCCCCGGAAGTCGGCGCCAACATGCTGGTGGTGCTCAACGACAACGACATGTCGATCTCGCGCAACGTCGGCGGGCTGTCCAACTACCTGGCCAAGATCCTCTCCAGCCGCACCTATTCGAGCATGCGCGAGGGCAGCAAGAAGATCCTCTCGCGCCTGCCGGGTGCTTGGGAAATCGCCCGCCGCACCGAGGAATACGCCAAGGGCATGCTGGTGCCGGGCACGCTGTTCGAGGAACTGGGCTGGAACTACATCGGCCCCATCGACGGCCACGACCTCCCGACGCTGATCGCCACCCTGCGCAACATGCGCGATCTCGACGGCCCGCAATTCCTCCATGTGGTGACGAAGAAGGGCAAGGGCTTCGCCCCCGCCGAAGCCGACCCGATCACCTGGCATGCGATCAGCAAGCTGGAGCCGGTCGGCGCCCCGGTCAAACCGAAGAAGCCCTCAGGGCCCAAGTACTCCAATGTGTTCGGCCAGTGGCTGTGCGACATGGCCGCCGCCGACCCACGCCTGACCGGCATCACCCCGGCGATGAAGGAAGGCTCGGACCTGGTGGCCTTCAGCGAGCGCTACCCGCAGCGTTACTTCGATGTCGCCATCGCCGAGCAGCACGCGGTGACGCTGGCGGCCGGCATGGCCTGCGAAGGCATGAAGCCGGTGGTGGCGATCTACTCGACCTTCCTCCAGCGCGCCTACGATCAGCTGATCCACGACGTCGCGGTGCAAAACCTCGACGTGCTGTTCGCCATCGACCGCGCCGGGCTGGTCGGCGAAGACGGCCCGACCCATGCCGGCAGCTTCGACCTGTCCTACCTGCGCTGCATCCCCGGCATGCTGGTGATGACCCCCAGCGACGAGAACGAGATGCGCCGCATGCTCACCACCGGCTACCACTTCGAAGGCCCGGCCGCGGTGCGCTATCCGCGCGGCAGCGGCCCCAACGCCACCATCGAGCCGGGACTGGAGCCGCTGGAGATCGGCAAGGCCGTGGTACGCCGTGAGGGCAGCAAGGTGGCGCTACTGGTGTTCGGTGTGCAGCTGCCAGAGGCGCTGCAGGTCGGCGAGACGCTGAACGCCACGGTGGTCGACATGCGTTTCGTCAAACCGCTGGACGAAGCCCTGCTGCGCGAACTGGCTGGCAGCCACGAGCTGCTGGTGACGATCGAAGAGAACAGCATCATGGCTGGCGCCGGCAGCGCGGTAGCCGAGTTCCTCACTGGCGAAAGCATTCTGAAACCGATGCTGCATCTGGGCCTGCCCGATTACTACGTCGAGCACGCCAAGCCCAGCGAAATGCTCGCCGAGTGCGGCCTGGATGCGACGGGCATCGAAGCGGCCGTACGCAAGCGGCTTGCGGCACTCGGCAAAGCCTGACGTCGTTTTGGTGGATGGGTGGAGCGTCATCCACCCTACGATCGCATCACCTCCGAGCCGGCAGCGCAGCAAAGCAGGGTGGAAAACTGCGAAGCATTTTCCACGGGTGACCATCCACCGTGTATACGCCACACGCACTTGAGTCGTAGCGAGAAGCCACGCCGCGTTTACGCCGCTGCGGTGGATGGATGAAGCGCCATCCACCCTACACTGGCCACTCCGAGCCGCACTATCGGCAGACTCGCTCCCTCAAAGGGCGGATGTTCAGCCACGCAACAACAAATCACCCTCGATCGGCACATAACGCGTCGCCGCACGGATCAGCGATTGCGCGGTAAGTCCCGGTACGCCATAGGCGGTCGCTTCGGCGCCGCCGGCCCGCACTCGCTCAAGCAGCATGTCGAAATCACCGTCACCGGACGCCAGCACCACTTCGTCGACCCGTGACGCCGCATCCAGCACGTCGATGGTGATGCCCACATCCCAGTCACCCTTGGCCGAGCCATCGCTGCGCTGGATATAGGGCTTGAGCTTCACCGTGAATCCGAGGTTGCGCAGGATTTGCTGAAACTGCTGCTGGCGTGCGTCACCGCGCTCGATGGCGTAGGCATAAGCCTCGACGATGGTGCCGCGACGGCTGACATCGGCCCACAGCGCCGCATAGTTGAAGTGGCAGCCATGGGCCTGCCGCACGGTGTAGTAGAGGTTCTGTACATCGGCGAACAGGGCGATCTTCTTCACGCGGCGGCCCGAATCTGAAAGGGGGGTCCAGTATGGACGGCGAAATCGCACATGTCCCGTCCTTGCCGCATCCGTTACAGTGGCGCCCCGAAACGATTACTCACCTTCGGTCTGCAATGAACGTTCTTGCCATCCTGCGTGACGCCTGGTTCTTCTACTCCCGCCACTTCCTGACCATCGTCCGGCTCTGCCTGCCGCTGATCCTGCTCGAAAGCGCGACACGCCTGGCGCTCGATCACTGGCTCGGCGAAAACGTCCTGCCCGCCCTGGACCTGCTGGTGGGCCTGATCTTCTATCCGCTGTACGTCGGCGCACTGATCCTTTATCTGGATGCGCGCAGCCGTGGCCACGATCCGGCGCTGTGCGCGGTCTACGCCCGGGCCCTGCCGCTGTGGCCAGCGCTGGCCGTGCTCTCGGGGCTCGGCTCACTGCTGATCATGCTCGGCGCCTCGCTGTTCGTGCTGCCCGGCATCTGGGTCATGGTCAAGATCGCCTTCGCCGAGTACCTGCTGGTCTTGCGTGGCCTGACACCGCTGGCGGCGCTGAAGGAGAGCTTCGCCCTCACCCGCGGGCATTTTCTGCTAATACTGGGCTGTGTGATGACCGTGCTGTTACCGATCTGGATGCTGGAAATCTGGATCGCCGCCCAGCTGTTCGCCGAGCAGACGCCACCACTGTTGCCGGCGATGTTGCTGGACGCCGTGGTCGGCCTGCTGCAGTTGCTGCCGACGATCATGCTGTTCCGCTGCTTCATGCTCTGCACCGAGCCGCCGACACGCCAGCCGGACAACGGCTGAGTGGTCTTTCGACGGTGGTTCAGGCGAGGCGCGCAGAGCCTGCTAGGCTTGCTCCGGCCACATCAGGAGACCCCGCCATGGCCGACCAGAACCCAAGCATCCTTTCGCACATTTCACTGGGCAGTAATCGCTTCGACGAAGCGGTTGCCTTCTACGACCAGGTCCTCGCCACCCTTGGCTGCAGGCGCATCCTCGAACACCCCGGCGCCGTCGCCTGGGGCCGTGAATATCCGGAATTCTGGATTCAACGACCCATCGACGGCGGCAGCGCGTCGGTGGGCAACGGCACCCATGTCGGCTTTTTCGCTGCGGATCAGGCCGAGGTCGACGCCTTCCATCGCGCGGCGATCGCCGCCGGCGCAAGCGATGAAGGCGCACCCGGCCCGCGCCCGGAATATGGCGAGCCCTACTACGGCTGTTTCGTACGCGATCTGGACAGCCACAAGATCGAGGCGTCCTACTGGGACGAGGCGCTGATGCAGCAACTCTACGGCAGCGGCAGCTAGCCGGCTGCGTTCAGGAGGCGCGCCCGCCGAGCAGCCGCGGTAACAGCAGGCTCTGGTAAAGCCGCGGAAAACAGCGCGCCAGCAGCTGGGCTTTCCAGTCCAGGTTGGACAGCACCAGCAGCCGGCGCCGGCGCAGCGCGCCCTGATAGATCGCCTCGGCCACGTCCTGCGGCGAAGCGACCCGACCGATGTCCAGCACCGGCGTCGGCGCTGTCGAACCATCGCCGACCAGCACGTTCTTGCGCAGATCGGTGGCGGTGTAGCCGGGGCAGACCAGCATGACGTTGACGTCGGTTTCCCGAAGCTCGCAACGCAGCGTTTCGAACAATCCGTGCAGGGCATGCTTGCTGGCGTTGTAGGCGGCCCGGTTGGGCACCGGCGAATACTGCGAAAGCGAGCTAAGTACAATGATCTGCCCGCCGCGGGAGATCAGACTGGGCAGCGCGGCCTGAGTGCAATGCAGCGCGCCGTAGAAATTCACCGCCATCACCCGCTCGAACACTGCCAGGCTGGTATTCGCTACCGGGCTGCGGTGAGTGATGCCGGCGTTGTTGACCAGCACGTCGATGCCGCCGTAACGCTCCACCACCAGCGCAATCGCGCGCTGCACCGCCTCGGCATCGCTGACGTCACAGCACAACCCCAGCGCATCGGCATTGTGG
>DNMQ01000028.1 GCA_003488145.1 Pseudomonas sp. | reverse complement strand
AGATCGGCAGCGATCTGGTGCCGGACTACATGACGTCGGTACAGGACGGCGGATTCTACGGATGGCCCTACAGCTACTTCGGCCAGCACGTCGATGAGCGCGTGCAGCCCCAGCGCCCGGATCTGGTCGAGCGCGCCATTGTCCCGGACTATGCACTGGGCGCGCATACCGCCTCGCTCGGCCTGACCTTTTACGAAGACACGCTGCTGCCGCAGCACTACCGCCACGGCGCGTTCGTTGGTCAGCACGGCTCCTGGAACCGCAAGCCGCGCAGTGGCTATAAGGTGGTTTTCATCCCCTTCCGCAGCGGCATGCCGGCTGGGCAGGCAGAGGATGTGCTGACCGGCTTCGTCAACGAGGCAGGAGAGGCAATGGGTCGCCCGGTAGGCGTCGCTGTGGACAAGACCGGGGCCGTGCTGGTGGCCGACGATGTCGGCAACGTGGTCTGGCGCGTCACCCCTGATGACCGTTGATGCCGCCGCCCGCTGATCCGTTGAACCTTGCCGGAGGCCGTATGGCCATAAAGGTAACGTCCATACGCAACGAGGCACTCCCATGATCAAGCGCGCCATCTACATCTTCGCTCCTGTCGTGCTGCTCGCCGGCTGTTCCGGCAATGTGCAGAACCCGGTAGACCGCATCACCTTTCGTGACGAGCCACTGGTACGCGATGTGGAGACCGGCATGTCTCAGGAGCAGGTACTGGCCATCGGTGGCGAGCCCTCGAAGGCCGCAGCTCGCACTGTAGTGCCTGGCATCTGCCACGATTACATCCTCAATCGCGATGGCCATCAGCAACCTTATTACGTCAGTTTCGATGGTTCCGGCCGCGTGGACGGCCAGGGCTTCCTGACCTGCGATCAGCTTGAGGAAAACCAGCGCAAACTGCATCGCTGACCACCGGGCACAGGCGCGAGCGCGCTTCGGGTCTGTGCATTCAACGCTCCCCTTGAAGGAGACCAGCATGCCTCGTGGAGAAAAAACCAAGTACACCGACAAGCAGCAACGCAAGGCCGAACACATTGAGGAAGGCTACGAGAAGCGTGGCGTCCCCGAGGACGAGGCCGAAGCGCGCGCATGGGCGACGGTCAACAAGCAATCCGGCGGCGGAGAACGCAAAGGGGGCTCGGGCAGGAGCAAGGGCGAGACCACCAAGCGGGCTGAGCGCAAGGACTCGGCCCACCGCGCAGCCGATACCCGCCAGGGCAAATCACCAAACAAGGGTTCGGCACGAAGCTCGGCGTCGGCCAGCACGGCGCTTGCCGACATGACCCGCGACCAGCTCATGGAAAAGGCCCGCGAGCGGGACATTCGTGGTCGCTCGAAGATGCGCAAGAACGAACTACTACGGGCGCTGAGCTGAGGACTGAGGACATGCCGATGATTGACCAAACCGCTCCGAAAGAGGGCAATCCCAAGCGCGAGGACCCAGGCGACCCTGTGCCGATTGATGAGCCGGGTGAGCCTGAGCCGGCGCCCGCACCGCCGGACGAGCCCCACCGCTAAACTTTTCGCCAGCATCCTGTTCTCAAACTGGGAACCGTGAATCACCGCGTCCGCGGTGAACCAGACCAGGAGATGGCGATGAGCTACGTACAATTGAGCGATAAACAGAGCCTGCGCGAGCGGGCTCGTCAGCATGTCGAGAATGGCGCCGTCACCGAGAGTTACTCGGCCGATCGCGAAGTCGTGATCAATCTGCTGAACGAAGCGCTGGCGACCGAACTGGTTTGCTATCTGCGCTACAAGCGCCACTACTACATGGCCACAGGGCTGAAATCCAGCGCCGCCGCGGACGAGTTTCTCGAGCATGCCAATGAGGAACAGGAACACGCCGATCGGCTGGCTGAGCGCATCGTACAACTGGGTGGCGCACCGGACTTCAACCCGGACGGCCTGACGGAGCGCGCCCACGCGCAGTATGCCGAAGGCAACGGCCTGCGCGACATGGTTTTCGAGAACCTGGTGGCCGAACGCATCGCCATCGACAGTTATCGGGAAATCGTCCAGTACATCGGCGACAAGGACCCGACCACCCGGCGCATCTTCGAGGACATTCTCGCCCAGGAGGAAGAGCATGCCGACGACCTGGCTGGCTTGCTGGACGGCATGAACTAGCTCAGCACGCGACAGCGGCGCCTCGCTGAATCCGTCGATACGACCTTTCCACCAGCGTTCAGCGAACCATAAAAAAAGGCCACCCTACGGTGGCCTTAAATTTTAGGAAGAGAGGTACAGCTTAGCCGGCTGCCACCGGGCGCATGTAGGAGATCGGTGCGGTCTGCGGGTCATCGAAGGTCACCAGTTCCCACGCATCCTTTTGTTCCATCAGGGTGCGCAGCAAACGGTTGTTCAACGCGTGGCCGGATTTATAGCCGCGGAATTCGCCGATCAGACTGGTGCCCAGCAAGTACAGATCACCAATGGCATCGAGAATCTTGTGCTTCACGAATTCGTCCTCGTAACGCAGGCCGTCTTCGTTGAGCACACTGGTTTCGTCCACCACGATGGCGTTCTCAACACTGCCGCCGAGCGCCAGATTGTGCGAGCGGAGGAACTCGATGTCGCGCATGAACCCGAAGGTACGTGCACGGCTGACTTCCTTGACGAAGGAAGTGCTTGAGAAGTCCACACTGGCAGTCTGGGTGCGACCCTTGAAAACCGGGTGATCGAAATCGATCTCGAAGCTCACCTTGAAGCCGTCGAAAGGCAGGAAGGTCGCGCGCTTGTCGCCCTCCTCGACCGTCACTTCACGCTTGATGCGGATGAACTTCTTGTGGGCGTCCTGCTCCTGCAGGCCGGCGGATTGAATCAGGAATACGAAAGG
>DNMQ01000027.1 GCA_003488145.1 Pseudomonas sp. | reverse complement strand
TCAAGCAGTGGCACATCGGCCTGATCGTGCCGTTCGGCTTCGCCATGGTGTTCATCCGTTTCGCCGAAATCTTCGTGCGCATCCTGCGCAACGAGCAGACCGGCCTCGGCCTCGCTGATGAAGCGGCCGATGCGCTCAAGCACGGCGAAGAGGAGCCCAAGTAAATGACCATCCTGTTCCTGTCGTCGCCCTCTTCGTGCTGATGTTCATCGGCGTGCCGGTGGCCGTATCCCTCGGCCTGGCCGGTTCGCTGACCATCATGATCTTCAGCCAGGACTCGGTGCGCTCGCTGGCGATCAAGCTGTTCGAGACCTCCGAGCACTACACCCTGCTGGCGATTCCATTCTTCCTCCTGGCCGGCGCCTTCATGACCACCGGCGGCGTGGCGCGTCGCCTGATCGACTTCGCCAACGCCTGTGTCGGCCACATCCGTGGCGGCCTGGCGATCGGCGCGGTGCTGGCGTGCATGCTCTTCGCAGCGCTGTCCGGCTCGTCACCAGCCACCGTGGCCGCGGTGGGCTCCATCGCCATCGCCGGCATGGTGCGCTCCGGCTATCCGCAGGCCTTCGGCGCCGGCATCGTCTGTAACGCTGGTACCCTGGGCATCCTGATCCCGCCGTCGGTGGTCATGGTGGTCTACGCCGCGGCTACCGAGACCTCGGTGGGCAAGCTGTTCATGGCCGGTGTCGTTCCGGGCATCATGCTCGGCGGCGCGCTGATGCTGGCGATCTACATCATCGCGGTGAAGAAGAACCTGCCGGCACTGCCGCGCGCCAGCTTCCGCGAGTGGCTGTCCGCCGCGCGCAAGGCGGTCTGGGGCCTGCTGCTGATGGTGATCATCCTCGGCGGCATCTACTCGGGCATGTTTACGCCCACCGAAGCGGCAGCGGTCGCGGCGGTGTATTCGGCCTTCGTCGCGATCTTCGTCTACAAGGACCTCAAGCTGCGCGAATGCCCGAAGGTACTGCTGGAGTCGGGCAAGCTGAGCATCATGCTGATGTTCATCATCGCCAACGCCATGCTATTCGCCCACGTACTGACCACCGAGCAGATTCCGCAGGCGATCACTGCCTGGGTCATCGAGGCCGGTCTGCAGCCGTGGATGTTCCTGCTGGTGGTGAACATCGTGCTGCTGGTGGCCGGCGCCTTCATGGAGCCGTCGGCGATCATCCTGATCCTGGCGCCGATCCTGTTCCCGATTGCCATACAGCTGGGCATCGACCCGATCCACCTTGGCATCATCATGGTGGTGAACATGGAGATCGGATTGATAACGCCACCGGTGGGGTTGAACCTGTTCGTCGCCTCAGCGGTGACGGGCATGCCGGTGACCCAGGTGATCCGCGCAGTGCTGCCATGGCTGGCGCTGATGCTGAGCTTCCTGGTGATCATCACCTACGTGCCGTCAATTTCCCTGGCGCTGCCGAACATGCTGGGCATGTAGCCCGAAACACTTACTTCCCTTTAGCCCGGCCTGTGCCGGGCTTTTTTTCGTCTGCGCAAATGTCGATGCGGGCTCGTCAGAGCGCCAGCACATCGGCCGGCCGCCGACGGAACCAGCCGGTCAGCGACAGACGGTCGGCCTGGGTGACCAGCACTTCGTGGGGGAAATCGCCGGAGAGAAAGACCACCAGATTGCCGGCCAGCGGCGGCACGTCCAGTTGCGAGCCGTCGGGCATGTGCATGCGCAGTTCGCCGGCATGGCCGGGCTGCCAGTCCGGGTTCAGATAGAGCACGGCGGTCACCGAGCGGCTGTCGTCATCGCGAAAGCGGTCCAGGTGCGTCTGATAGAAGGCGCCCGGCGGGTAGAAGGCGAAATGGCACTCGAACTCTTCAAGCCCGAGGAACAACTCGCGGTTAAGCTGCTGGCGCAAGCCGTCCATGAGTTCGAGATAGTCGTCGCAGACTGCAGACTGGCCCGGTTCGAGCCACTGAATATGGTCGCTGCGAATGCCTTCGCGCACCGCCTGCGCCTCGCCGCGGCCGACCCCTGCCGGTGCCAGCGCACCCTCGGCTTCCCGCCTGCGGCACTCGTCGGCCAGCTTGTGGGTCACATCACTGGGAAGGAAAGAACTCTGCACCGACCAGCCGCGCTCGGCCAGGTCGTCGATGATCGAAGAGAACGGCAAGGAAGTGACTCCGAAGGGATACCGCAGGAGTCTAGGGTCTGTTGAGACTCCGCTACAAGCTGCGTCGCTGCGCCAAATGGCAGCAGTAACCGTGCGCCTCGACAAGCACGCGTCGACGCACGGAAAATGAACCGCCCGCCAGACAGGAGCTTCCATGCGCGCCCTCTTGACCTGTGTACTGCTGACCTTGAGCGTCAGCAGCTTCGCCGACACCTATCAGGAACTCTACGAAACCGCCGGCTGGACCGAACAGCGCGCCAATTTCGGCGATGCCCTGACCGCGGCCCAGCAACGCTACAAGGACACCCTGCCACCGGCGGTATTCCAGGCACTGGTGACCAACAGCAACCGCCGCTTCGCCGCCCATGCCATCGACCAGCGCGCGCAGCAGGCATTGCGCGGCAACCTGGCCGAGCCGCAGCCGGCGCTGGAATTCTTCCAGTCGACCCTGGGACGCAAGATCGTCTCGGCCGAAGTGCTCGCCGCACGGCGCGAACAGCTGGCCAAGCACGCCGCCGGCCTGCCGCGGGTGGAAGCCGGCAGCAACCGACAACTGCTGATCCGCCACCTGGCCCAGGCGCTGCCAGCCAGCGAAGCGGGCGCGGAAGTCAGCCTGGCACTGGCCGGTGTCGCCGCCGACAGTCTCAGCCAGATGATTCCCGGCCTGCTCGGTGGCAATCAGGCGCAGAGCCTGCTGAGCAGCCAGCGCCAACGCATGATCGAGCAGATAGAGGCCGATCTCGACAACACGCTGCTGTACGTCTATCGCGACCTGTCCGATGCCGAACTGGAGGAATATGTGACATTCGCCCAGTCGGACGAAGGCAAGGCCTATTACCAGGCCGCGCTGCAGGCGCTACGCGCCGGCCTGGCGGTTGGCATGAGCGGCGCCGAGCTGGAGCCGCAGCAGGG